>NZ_CATKPZ010000009.1:0-137864 GCF_949767415.1 Pseudomonas sp. IT-196MI5 | reverse complement strand
TGAGGCCATAACATTCAACATCTTCGTTGGACGTTAAGCCGTCATCGCTGGCAAGCCAGCTCCTACAACAGCAGTTTCAGACGACATCCACCCCGACATGAATCGCATCATGCCGCCAGAACTCCAGGTCGCAGTCGATCAACCGTTCATGCTGGTCATAGTTGACCCGGGCAATCCGCAGGCCCGGGCTGCCCACCGACACTTTCAAAGCCGCCGCCGCATCCACCGACAACGCCGTGGGCACAATCTCGAAGCGCACCCGTCCGTAGTGCAAATCGTAATGCCGCGCATACAGCTCGGTGATCGACTGATTCAAATCGAAATCGAGGATCCCGGGAAAGTACTGCGGGTTCAGATAGTGCTCCACATACAGCACCAGTCGCCCGTCGATCCGTCGCGAGCGGCAGATCTGGATCACGCTCGACAGCGCCGGCAATTGCAGCCAGGCACAGACCGCCGCCGATGCCGGTTGCAATCGCGCTGAAATCACCTCGGTGGACGGGATCCGCCCCTGAGCGCTGACCATCGCGTGAAAGTGGCTGCGCTGCATGAGGTTGTACGCCAGGCGCGGCGGCGAGACGAACCAGCCGCGCCGCTCCTCGCGGTAAATCTGCCCTTGTGATTCCAACTGCAACAACGCCTCACGCAAAGTGATCCGCGTGGTGCCGAACAGTTCACTGAGCTTGCGTTCGGCCGGCAATTTGCTGCCAGGAGCCAACAGACCGTGGTCGATCTGTTCCTGGAGTACCTGGCCAATGGCTGTTACCGCTTTTGTTGCCTCTTCACGCATCAACGTTTCCTTTCTGGACTAGACCAGCACCAATTCAGGGCAGAACAGCAGCGCAAACCGGCTCATTCAATAGCTGCAAGCGTAGGCAGTGCAGATGACCGAGGTGTGACAAAGGCGCCCAACGGTCGCCACTCCCGGCTTTCAAGAACCTGCAATTCATCGGCCAAGTCCCTTGCCAGCCTGGGCTTTGACCATGGTCTACGCTTAGCAGGCCACCCGCGATACCGCCGAACAAAAAGTCATCCCGGGCGACGAACGACATCAAAGTGTCATCCAGCCCCCTTAAATTGGCTCAGGTATTGCTGACCTAGACCAACACATACCGCAATCGCAGCGTTGAACACGACCCAAGGAGCTTCGGAATGAAACAGTTTTTCCTGGCATCACTGTTAGGCTCGACCATTGCAATGTGCACCGCCGCCATGGCGGCCGACACCGACCTGAAAACCCTGGAAGCCGCTGCGAAAGCGGAAGGCGCCGTCAACAGCGTCGGCATGCCCAATGACTGGGCCAACTGGGCCGGCACCTGGAAAGACCTGAGCGACAAATACGGCCTCAAGCACATCGACACCGACATGAGCTCGGCCCAGGAGATCGCCAAGTTCGCCGCGGAAAAAGACAACGCCAGCGCCGACATCGGCGACGTCGGTGCAGCATTCGGGCCGATCGCGGTCAAGCAAGGCGTGGTCCAGCCTTACAAGCCCTCCACCTGGGATCAGGTGCCAGCCTGGGCCAAGGACAAGGACGGCAACTGGGCACTGGCCTACACCGGCACCATCGCGTTCATCGTCAACAAGAAGTTGCTGCACGGTTCCGAAGTGCCGACCAAGTGGGCTGACCTCAAGGGTGGCAAATACAAAGTCTCTATCGGCGACGTGAGCACCGCAGCCCAGGCCGCCAACGGCGTACTCGCCGCGGCACTGGCCAACGGTGGCGACGAGAAAAACCTCAAGCCTGCCCTGGATCTGTTCGCCGACATCGCCAGGCAGGGTCGCCTGTCGATGTCCAACCCGGTCATTGGTGCCATGGAAAAAGGCGAAATCGAAGTCGGCGTGGTCTGGGACTTCAACGGCCTGAGCTACAAGGCCAAGATGGCCAACCCGGATGATTACGTGGTGCTGATCCCGTCCGACGGTTCGGTGATTTCCGGCTACACCACCATCATCAACAAATACGCGAAAAACCCGAACGCCGCCAAGCTGACCCGCGAATACATCTTCAGCGACGCCGGCCAGATCAACCTGGCCAAGGGCAACGCCCGTCCGATCCGTGCCGAGCACATCACACTGCCAGCCGAGGTGCAGGCCAAGCTGCTGCCTAACGAGCAGTACAAGAAGGTCACGCCGATCAAGGACGCAGACGCCTGGGAAAAGACCTCCAAGGCCCTTCCGCAGATGTGGAATGAAGAAGTCATCGTCGAAATGAAGTGATGTCGTAAATCCCTGTGGGAGCGAGCCTGCTCGCGATGACGGCTTAACATTCGAAGGAAATGTTGAATGTCAGACCGCTATCGCGAGCAGGCTCGCTCCCACAAGGGATTGAGTTGAATTCGAAACTTCTGATTCCTGTTACACGGAGTTTTTTCCGCTATGAAGCACAACGTCATCCTTGTCGTGCTCGACGGCCTCAACCATGAGGTCGCCCGCCACGCCATGGGGCACCTGCAGGCTTACGTCGGCGCCGGACGCGCCGCACTCTACAAACTGGAGTGCGAGTTGCCGGCCCTGTCCCGCCCGCTGTACGAATGCATCCTGACCGGCGTTGCGCCCATCGACAGCGGCATCGTCCACAACAACGTCTCGCGCCTGTCCAACCAGCGCAGCATCTATCACTACGCCACCGACGCCGGTCTTGTGACTGCCGCTGCGGCTTATCACTGGGTCAGCGAGCTGTACAACCGTTCGCCCTTCGTGGCGGCCCGGGATCGTCACACCGATGATCCGCAACTGCCGATCCAGCATGGGCATTTCTACTGGAACGATCACTACCCGGATTCGCACCTGTTCGCCGACGCTGAAAGCCTGCGCCTGCGCCATACGCCGAACTTCCTGTTGATCCACCCGATGAACATCGACGACGCCGGGCACAAGCACGGCCTCGACACCCCGCAGTACCGCAACAGCGCCCGCTCGGCCGACATCATCCTGGCCGACTACCTGCAAGGCTGGCTCGATGCCGGCTATCAGGTGCTGGTCACCGCCGACCACGGCATGAACAACGACCGCTCCCACAACGGCCTGCTGCCGGAAGAGCGTGAGGTGCCGCTGTTCGTTCTCGGTGATTCATTCAGCTTCAACGCCGACGCCGCGCCGAAACAGACCGAGATCTGCGGCACCGTCTGCGAATTGCTGGGCGTGCCCCACGACAAACCGGTCTGCCGGGAGCTGTTGAAGTGAACTCCATGACCCGCAGTAAATGGCTCGCTGCCCTGTGCCTGCTCCCGTTCACGCTGTTCTTCATCGTATTCGAGATCGCACCGCTGACCTGGGTAATGATCAACAGCCTGCAATCGGAAGAATTCGGCTGGGGCCTGGCCAACTTCAGCAAGATCTTCAGCTCGAAGTTCTACCTGCAGGCCATCCAGTACAGCCTTGAGATCAGCTTCTGGTCCAGCGTGTTCGGGATCATCATCGCCATACTGGGCGCCTACTCCCTGCGCCGGGTCGATTCGAAACTGCGCAACTTCGTCAACGCCTTCGCCAACATGACCAGCAACTTCGCCGGTGTGCCCCTGGCCTTTGCGTTCATCATTTTGCTCGGCTTCAACGGCAGCTTCACCATCATGCTCAAGCAGGCCGGCATCATTCAGGACTTCAACCTGTACTCGAAAACCGGGCTGATCATCCTCTACACCTACTTCCAGATCCCTCTCGGCGTACTGCTGCTGTACCCGGCCTTCGATGCCTTGCGCGAAGACTGGCGCGAGTCCGCCGCGCTGCTCGGCGCCAGTGGCTGGCAGTTCTGGCGGCACATCGGTCTGCCGGTGCTGACACCGGCGCTGCTCGGCACCTTCGTGATCCTGCTGGCCAACGCCCTCGGCGCCTATGCCACGGTGTACGCACTGACCACCGGCAACTTCAACGTGCTGCCGATCCGCATCGCGGCGATGGTGTCCGGCGACATTTCCCTGGACCCGAACCTGGCCAGCGCCCTGGCCGTGGTGCTGGTGGCCTTGATGACCCTGGTGACCATCGTGCATCAGTTGCTGTTGAAGAGGAGTTACCATGTCTCGCGCTGAACTGGGGCCTGTCGGTGTCTACCACCGCATCGTGGTGTACTTGCTGTTTGCCATCCTGCTGTTGCCGCTGGCCGGCACGCTGATCTACTCGATCGCCAGCAGTTGGTCGGCGACCATACTGCCCAGCGGTTTCACCCTCAAATGGTACATCCAGCTGTGGAGCGATCCACGCTTCCTGGATGCGTTCGGGCAATCGTTGCTGGTCTGCGTCGGTTCGTTGATCCTTTCCGTGGTGCTGATTCTGCCGCTGCTGTTCGTGGTGCATTACCACTTCCCGAAACTCGACGCGCTGATGAACATCCTGATCCTGCTGCCCTTCGCCGTGCCGCCGGTGGTGTCGTCGGTGGGGCTGTTACAGCTCTACGGCTCCGGACCGTTCGCCATGGTCGGGACGCCGTGGATCCTGATCGGTTGCTACTTCACCGTGGCGCTGCCGTTCATGTACCGGGCGATCACCAACAACCTGCAAGCGATCAACCTGCGCGACCTGATGGACGCCGCCCAATTGCTCGGCGCCAGCACCTTCCAGGCGGCTTTCCTGGTGGTGCTGCCGAACCTGCGCAAGGGCCTGATGGTGGCACTGCTGCTGTCGTTCTCGTTCCTGTTCGGTGAGTTCGTGTTCGCCAACATCCTCGTGGGCACCCGCTACGAAACCCTGCAGGTCTACCTCAACAACATGCGCAACAGCAGCGGTCATTTCACCAGTGCGCTGGTGATTTCCTACTTCTTCTTTGTGCTGGTTCTGACCTGGATCGCCAATACCTTGAACAAGGACAAAAGCGAATGAGCTATGTCAGCGTCCAACATCTTCAGAAAAGCTACGCCGGCACCACAGTGTTCAGCGACATCAATTGCGAAATCCGCAAAGGCGAATTCGTCACCCTGCTCGGCCCATCCGGCTGCGGCAAATCCACCCTGCTGCGCTGCATCGCCGGCCTGACCTCGGTGGATGGTGGCAAGATCCTCCTGGACAATCAGGACATCGTGCCTCTGAGCCCGCAAAAACGCGGGATCGGCATGGTGTTCCAGAGCTATGCGCTGTTCCCCAACATGAGCGTGGAACAAAACGTTGCCTTCGGCCTGCGTATGCAGAAGGTCAACGCCGACGACAGTCAGAAGCGCGTCGCCGAAGTGTTGAAACTGGTGGAGCTGAACGACTTCACCTCGCGTTATCCGCATCAATTGTCCGGCGGCCAATGCCAGCGCGTGGCCCTCGCCCGCTCGTTGGTGACCCGCCCGCGCCTGTTGCTGCTCGACGAACCGTTGTCGGCCCTGGACGCGCGGATTCGCAAGCACCTGCGCGAACAGATCCGTCAGATCCAGCGCGAGCTGGGTTTGACCACGATTTTCGTCACACACGATCAGGAAGAAGCCCTGACCATGTCTGACCGGATTTTCCTGATGAATCAGGGAAAAATCGTACAAAGCGGCGACGCCGAAACCCTCTACACCGCCCCGGTGGATGTGTTCGCCGCCGGGTTTATCGGCAACTACAACCTGCTGGATGCCGACAGCGCTTCGAAGCTGTTGCAGCGACCGATCAGCAAGCGCATTGCCATCCGCCCGGAAGCCATCGAACTGAGCCTCAATGGCGAACTGGACGCGCAGGTGCGTAGCCACAGCCTGCTGGGCAACGTGATTCGCTACCGGATCGAAGCCCGGGGCGTGGAGTTGGTTGTGGACGTTCTCAACCGCTCGGCGGCCGACCTGCATCCCGACGGTCAACGTCTGGCGCTTTCAATCGATCCGACGGCCCTGTGTGAGGTAGCCTGATGACTTTGCTGACGCTGAAGAGAGAACTGCACTGATGGCCCTGGCAATTTTTGATCTGGACGAAACCCTGATCCACGGCGACTGCGCCACCCTTTGGAGCGAACAGATGGGCCGCCTGGGCTGGGTCGATCCCGAATCGTTCATGCGGCAGAACAACGAGCTGATGGATGCCTACAGCCACGGCAAATTGCGCATGGAGGATTACATGACCTTCAGCCTGGAGCCGATGATCGGCCGCACGCCGCAAGAGGTCGAGCATCTGGTTGGTCCATGGGTGGAAGACTTCATCGAACCGATCATCTTCAGCGATGCCACCAAAGCCATCGCCGCCCACCGCAAGGCCGGCGACCGGATTCTGGTGATTTCGGCCTCGGGCACCCACCTGGTCGGCCCCATCGCCGAACGCCTGGGCATCGACGAGATCCTGGGCATCGAACTGGAAGTGGCCCACGGCGTTTACACCGGTCACACCGTTGGCACCCTGACCTACCGCGAAGGCAAGATCACCCGCTTGCTGGAATGGCTGGATGCAGAGGAGGAAAACCTCGAAGGCGCGAGCTTCTATTCCGACTCACGCAACGACCTGCCGTTGTTGCTGAAGGTGGATTTCCCCCACGTGGTCAATCCGGATCCGGTGCTGCGCGAGCTGGCTGAAAAGGCGGGCTGGCCGATCCACGACTGGAAATAACCCGGATCCCCTGTGGGAGCGAGCTTGCTCGCGATGGCGGCGAGTCAGTTACATTAATACCGACTGACACTCCGCTAATCGCGAGCAAGCTCGCTCCCACAGGTTTCTCGTTGTCAGCTCAGGCTCTCGTCAATCACCAACACCACCTTCCCCGCCACGGTATTGCTCGCCAACTCGGTAAACGCCGCCTCGGCATCCTTGATCGGAAAAGCTTTGGCCAGTTGCGGGCTCAAGCGCCCCTCGGCGAACAACGGCCACACGTGCAGGCGTAGATCACTGAACAGATCGGCCTTGAATTGCTCATCACGGCTGCGCAGGGTCGAGCCCAGCAACTGCACACGCTTGGCCAGCACCTGGGCCAGATCCAGCTTGGCCTCGCGGCCGCCCATCAGGCCGATCAACACCCAACGGCCATCCTGCGCGAGCAGCTTGAGGTTCAATGCCGCGTAATTACCGCCCACCGGGTCGAGAATCACGTCGAACGGCCCCAGATCCCGCAAACTCTCCAGATCGCCATTGCGCACCACGCCGCCCTGGGCGCCCAGCGCTTCGCAGTACGCCAGTCGCTCGGCGGAGCCGACGCTGACCCAACACGGGTTACCAAAGGCCTTGCACAGCTGAATAGCCGCTGAACCAATTCCACTTGCTCCGGCGTGCAGCAGAACTTTCTGACCCGGCTTGAGCGCAGCCAGTTGAAACAAATTCAGCCAGACCGTTGCATAGACTTCAGGGAGTGCTGCCGCTTCGACCAGTGACACTCCATCGGGAACCGGCAGCACGTGCCGCCCGTCGACAACCACTTCTTCGGCCATGCCGCCCCCGGCCAGCAAGGCGCAAACCCGATCACCAATCTTCCAGGAGGTCCCGGCGCCCACCTCGCTGATCACGCCCGAGCACTCTAGACCAAGCACTTGGCTGGCCCCTGGCGGCGGCGGATAAAGCCCGGCTTTCTGTAATAAATCGGCGCGATTGAGGCCCGCTGCCGACACTCGAATACGAACTTGTCCTACATCACATGCAGGACTCGGCTCATCAACCCATACCACTTGACCGTCAACGCCTTGCAATGCTTTCACAGTGCCTCCATAGTGAGTCTGGACTGAGCCCGAAGCTATAGCGCCGGGCTTTTTGCATTATGCGACCGGCTCCCAAAGAGCCGGCGACTTCAAAGACGGCCTAATATGCGTTATCAATTGTCCCCGCGTCGAATCAGCATGAAGCATCTGTTCCCCAGCAGTGCCCTCGCCTTATTCATCGGTATCGGCTTGCTGCCGATGTCGAGCAATACATTCGCAGCCAATAGCTGGGACAAGCTTCAACCCGATCGTGACGAAGTGATCGCCAGTCTGAACGTCGTGGAGTTGCTCAAACGCCACCACTACAGCAAGCCACCACTTGATGACGCGCGCTCGGTGATCATCTACGACAGCTACCTCAAGCTGCTGGATCCGTCGCGCAGCTACTTCATGGCCAGCGACATTGCCGAATTCGACAAGTGGAAGACGCAGTTCGACGACTTCCTCAAGAGTGGCGACCTGAACGCCGGGTTCACCATCTACAAGCGCTACCTGGACCGCGTAAAGGCGCGTCTGGACTTCGCCCTTGCCGAGCTGGGCAAAGGCGTCGACAAGATCGACTTCACCACCAAGGAAACCTTGCTGATCGACCGCAAGGACGCCCCTTGGCTCAAATCCACCGCAGAACTCGACGACCTGTGGCGCAAACGCGTCAAGGATGAAGTGCTGCGGATGAAGATCGCCGGCAAAGAGCCCAAGCAGATCCAGGAAACCCTGACCAAGCGCTACAAGAACCAGTTGGCACGCCTGGACCAGACCCGCGCGGAAGACATCTTCCAGGCGTACATCAATACCTTTGCCATGTCCTACGACCCGCACACCAACTATCTGTCGCCGGATAACGCGGAGAACTTCGACATCAACATGAGCCTGTCCCTCGAAGGCATCGGCGCCGTGTTGCAGAGCGATAACGACCAGGTGAAAGTCGTACGCCTGGTGCCGGCAGGGCCGGCGGACAAGACCAAGCAGGTTGCACCGGCCGACAAGATCATCGGCGTGGCCCAGGGCAACAAGGAAATGGTCGACGTGGTGGGCTGGCGCCTGGACGAAGTGGTCAAGCTGATCCGTGGTCCGAAAGGCACCATTGTGCGCCTGGAAGTCATCCCGGCCAGCAATGCGCCGAACGACCAGACCACCAAGATCGTGCCGATCACCCGTGAAGCGGTGAAGCTCGAAGATCAGGCCGTGAAGAAATCGGTCTTGAACCTGAAGCAGGACGGCAAGGACTACAAGCTCGGCATTATCGAAATCCCGGCGTTCTACCTGGACTTCAAGGCCTTCCGTGCCGGCGACCCGGATTACAAGAGCACCACCCGCGACGTCAAGAAACTGCTGACCGAGTTGCAGAAAGAGAAAGTCGACGGCGTGGTCATCGACCTGCGTAACAACGGCGGCGGTTCCTTGCAAGAGGCCACCGAACTGACCAGCCTGTTCATCGATAAAGGCCCGACCGTGCTCGTGCGTAACGCCGATGGCCGCGTCGATGTCCTGGAAGATGAAAACCCGGGCGCATTCTACAAAGGCCCGATGGCATTGCTGGTCAACCGTTTGTCCGCCTCGGCATCGGAGATTTTTGCCGGCGCCATGCAGGACTACCACCGCGCACTGATCATCGGTGGCCAGACCTTCGGCAAAGGCACCGTGCAGACCATTCAGCCGCTCAACCATGGCGAACTGAAACTGACCCTGGCCAAGTTCTACCGGGTTTCCGGGCAGAGCACCCAGCATCAGGGCGTCTTGCCGGACATCGATTACCCGTCGATCATCGACACCAAGGAAATCGGTGAAAGCGCCCTGCCGGAAGCCATGCCGTGGGACACCATCAAGGCCGCCATCAAGCCTGCGCTGGATCCGTTCAAGCCGTACATTTCGCAGCTCAAGTCCGAACATGACGTGCGTACAGCCAAGGATGCAGAGTTCGTGTTCATCCGCGACAAGCTGGCCCTGGCGCAGAAACTGATGCTGGAAAAAACCGTCAGCCTCAATGAAGCCGAGCGTCGTGCCCAGCACGCCGACATCGAAGCCAAACAGCTGACCATGGAAAACATCCGTCGCAAGGCCAAGGGCGAAGAACCACTCAAAGAGCTGAAGAAAGAAGACGAGGACGTTATTGCGGCCGAAGCTGACAACACCAAACCGGAAGACGATGCCTACCTGAGCGAAACCGGGCGGATTCTGCTGGATTACCTGAAACTCAACACGGCAGTGGCCAAGCACTGAGTTTTTACATACAGCTGATGGCAATTTAATACTGACGCCCCCGGAGCGTCATCAAACAGTCATCGTTCTGTCGTGAAATAGAGGACCGGGCATGCTCTTTACCAAGCGCACGCCCGGTCCTTTTTTTATCGCCAGAGATCGCCATGACCACAACCGAACAGCTGAGTGCATTGAGCTCAATCCTGACTCAAAGCGGTTTGCACAGCCTGTTCCAGCCGATCATCAGCCTCTCTGAACGGCGAATTCTCGGCTACGAAGCCCTCAGTCGCGGCCCGTCCAACAATCCTCTGCACTCCCCTGTCGCCCTGTTCGCCGTCGCCCGTCAGGCCGGACGTCTGAGCGAGCTGGAAATTGCCTGCCGCGAGAGCGCTTGCCGACGCTTCAATGAACAGCAATTGCCTGGCTTGTTGTTCCTTAACGTATCCCCGGAATCCCTGCTTGAAGCGGCCCATCAACCGGGGCGCACCTTGCAACTGTTGCAAGACTTCGGCATCCCTGCGAGCCAGGTGGTCATCGAGCTGACCGAACAAACGCCAACGGATGATTTCCAGCTGCTGCAAACCGCCCTGCACCACTATCGGGCGATGGGGTTTTCGATTGCGCTGGATGATCTGGGGGCGGGCTATTCGAGTTTGCGGTTGTGGTCTGAACTGCGGCCGGACTACGTGAAAATTGACCGGCACTTCATTGATGGCATTCATCAGGATGCGCTCAAGCGTGAATTCGTCGGTTCGATCCTGCAAATCGCCAAGGCCTCGCGGGCGCAAGTCATCGCCGAAGGTATCGAACTACCCGAAGAACTCACGGTGCTGACTGAAATGGGCGTGGACCTGGTGCAGGGCTACCTGCTCTGCCGCCCCCAGGAACACCCACCGCGGGATGCCCGGGCAATGATGCCCCGACAGGGCAGCATCGCCGTTGTACTGAGCGAAGACGGCAGTGACCTCAGCGCCCTGCTCAACGAGCAACCCGCGGTGAACCGCGACACCCCGACCGCCACGGTGCTCGAAGCCTTTCGCCGCCAGGCCAACCTGAATTCGCTGGCGGTCCTGGATGAACAGGGTCAGCCCTGCGGCATTGTCCATCGTCATTCGCTCTCCGACGTCCTGCTCAAGCCCTTTGCCACCGACCTGTTCGCCCGCAAACCGATCAGCCGCTTGATGAGCGATGACTTCCTCGCCGTCGAGCTGAGTCAGTCACTGCAACAAGTCAGCCGCCTGATCACCAGCCGTGCCCGCCAGCGCGTCGAAGAAGATTTCATCATCACGCTCAATGGCGGCTATCTCGGGCTTGGCCGGGTGATTGACGTGCTCAAGCTGATTACGGAACTGAAGATCCAGCAGGCCCGCTACGCCAACCCGCTGACCTTGCTGCCGGGGAACGTGCCGATCCAGCAATGCCTGACGCGACTGCTGCAACAGCAACGGGAATCGGTGATCTGCTACGTGGACATCGACAGTTTCAAGCCTTTCAACGACATCTACGGCTACGGCCGCGGCGACGAAGTCCTGCTGTGCCTGGCGCAATGCCTGAACGACCGCGTCGACCCTGCCCGCGACTTTGTCGGCCACATCGGTGGTGACGACTTCCTGCTGGTGCTCGGCCCGCAAGACTGGCGCAAACGCTTGAACCAGTTGCTCGACGACTTCCAGAGCCAGTGCCGGCGTTTCTACCGCAGCGAACACCTGGAAGCCGGCTGCTTCGTCGCACCGAACCGCCAGGGCGTGCGTCAGGAGTTTGCGCTGTTGTCGCTGTCGATCGGGGTGGTGCATCTGCATCCACAGGCTTGTGAACAACTCGATGCAAGCCAGTTGGCCGAGATGGCATCACAGGCCAAGCACCATGCGAAGAATGTGCAAGGGTATAGCGTGCATGTGATTGATAGCCTGGTGGTGCCGGAACCCGAAAGGGTTTGGCTGACAGGGCAGCGCTGATTGACAGGACGCCATCGCGGGCAAGTCGAATCGTCGCACCGCCGCTCCCACAGTGTTCTTTGTCATGCACAAGATTTGTGTACGCCGCAGATCCCTGTAGGAGCTGGCTTGCCAGCGAAGACGCCAGATCAAACAACCTGAATCTCGATTTGATCCCCACCTATGTCCTTCAAGAAGGCCTGGTCCGCAATCGTCGCCCGGTCACGTCGAGCACATCACAACTATCACCCGGCAGCCTTGGGGTTATAGGTCAGGCTCGCGAGACGCCAGCTCTTGCAACTTGATCGCCGCCAACGGATGCCCGGCCTTCGCTGCAATCTCCCAGAACCGCACTGCTTCAACCGGGTCCGGAGCCTTGCTCGCCGTGCCGGCCAAGCTGATCACGCCCACTTGATACGCCGCCTTGCCATCGCCCGCCAACGCCGCCAGACGCAACAAACGTACACCCTCCTCACGAGCACCGAGGCCGACGCCGCGAAACGTCAGGATGTGCCCATAGAAGCTCTGGGCGCCGACATCGCCCAGGTTGGCCATGCGTGCGAACTGACCTTCGAGCCAGCGCCAGCCACGTGGCTGACGGACAAACCACGACCAGTGAAACAACCGGCGCGCGAGCCAGTAACCGGCCCGCGCCTTGAGTCGCAAAAACACTCAGGCCTCGGCCGATTCCGGGTATTCGTACTCGAACACCCGCACCACTTCCGAAGCATGCCAGGACGCGGCGGCAACGCCGTCCGACGGACCGGAAAAACGCCCGAGACGCTCGACACATTCAAAGAATCCGGTGCGCGGCAAGCGGCTGGCGCCCTGACTGATCACCAGTGAACTGCGCAATGGCTGCTCCGCCCTGGCGTCCAGGGCCGCCAGATGCTCAAGGGCCGCTGTCAGGGTTTGCATGGCCGGGGTCGGCAACTGCAAACGCTCCAGCAATGCCCGATACGTCAAGAGATGGCGCTGTCGGCGCGCCTGATCCAGTTCGCCCAGCAATCCGTCCCAATGTTGACGACTGATGCGTACGCTCACGATTCATCCCTCCACCCCGGCACCGTCAATTCCCAGGCCAGGCTGCGCCGAATCGCGGCGTCGGGCAGACGCTCGCCACTTTCGATCATGGCCAGGTAATACGGGCTGATGCCTACCGTGCGGGCCAGCGCCTCGATGGCGATGCCCTTCCCCTCGCGCAAACTGCGTAGTTGATCCAGACCCGGCAGAATCGCGTCTGGTGTTGCCGCCTGAAGCTTCTCGGCTTGAGGCGACGCTTGCTCCTTGATCCCTGCTGCTTTCAGTAACGCCTGATACTGAGCCCATGGCAGAACCGCATATTCGGGCTCGCCTTCGCGTGTAATTATCTGAATATCCATGACTACCCCGTAGGACAACAACACTTAGCGAGTCAGCGCTTTTCCCTAGAAGTGTAATCCTAACAGCGGCCAAGGTCGCGGGGGACATCAATCTGTGAACAGGTCGCAATCGACTCAGTGTTTTTTCGGGTCTTGAAGTTGCAGTTGCTCGCAGGTATCAGGCAGGCGCTCAACCACCGCGAGTTTCTCCGGTACCTGCCGTTTGCGCCAGGCGCGGAACGCATTGAGTTCGTCGTCGAGCACTTTCATAAGCCACGCCAATACCGCGATGTCATCGAGCATGCCGAACACTGGAATGAAATCCGGGATCGCATCCACCGGGCTGAGGAAGTACATCAGGCCCGCGACGACCGAAACCAGCGCCCTGGGGCTGATGGCGCGATATTCACCACGCCAGTAGGCCAGGCAGAGTGCCTGCAACAGCTTCAAGTCATCCTTGAGTTTGCCTAGTCGGTTGCCCTGGCTCGCGCCCTTGCTGGCGACTGCGAACAACAGGGTCGGCAATCGGCCGCGTGTCAGCAGGCGTCCGGCCAGCGGCAGGAAACGAGCGAAATTCCAGGGTGCTTTCATGATTCCTCCCGTTAAAATGTTATCCACACAAATTGTGGATAACCTTGTGAACAGAGCTGCTTTTCACCGCTGTAAGCCCCGTTTTACAAGGCCTGCGTTCAGATCGGGCGTTTTTTACCCATCAAAAAAACCTATAATTTCATTGACTTGGCGACCTTGTGCGGCTAACGCCAACGTCTACTATGCCTGAGACTCCGACCTGGAGCGTCTGTTCGTTTTGTTTACCCGTGCCAAACTCCAGATGCAACAACGCCCCGCATGAGCGAGGCGTTGTTATCGAAGCAGGCGCCGATTACTTGGCTGCGTCGTCTTCTTTTGCCGGATCCTTGATGGCCAGCAGTTCCAGGTCGAATACCAGCACCGAGTTGGCCGGAATCGCCGGGCTCGGGCTTTGAGCGCCGTAAGCCAGGTCAGCAGGGATGTACAGTTTGTACTTCTCGCCAACGTGCATCAGTTGCAGGCCTTCGACCCAACCCGGGATCACACCGCTGACCGGCAGATCGATCGGGCTGCCGCGCTCGACGGAACTGTCGAATACGGTGCCATTGGTCAGCTTGCCGGTGTAGTGAACGGTCACTACGTCAGTCGGCTTTGGCTGAGGACCATCGGCTTTCTGCACGACTTCGTACTGCAAGCCCGAAGCGGTGGTGGTCACGCCGGCTTTCTTGGCGTTTTCTTCGAGGAATTTCTTGCCGGCAGCGGCCGACTCTTCGCTCATCTTGGCCATGCGTTCTTCGGCACGCTTTTGCAGCGCGGCGAACGCCTCAACCAGTTCTTCGTCCTTGAGCTTCTGCTCTTTCTTGCCGACGGCGTCTTCGATGCCCTGGGCTACAGCTTTGGAATCCAGGTCATCCATGCCTTCCTGAGCCAGGCTCTTGCCCATGTTCAGGCCAATGCCGTAGGAAGCTTTTTGCGCCGGAGTTTTCAGCTCTACGCTGGTCTGCGAATCACAACCCGCGAGTACCAGGCCAACCAGGGCCACCGCCGCCGCCAACCGATGCTGTTTCATGCTATTTCCTTGTTCATGCGCCTAAAGGGCAATCGAGTAAAGCCGCGAGCTTATCAGGCCGCCACGACCAATGGCTACCGGCATGAGAGCCGGAAACAATTGATAAGTTCAGGTGTTTAAACGCAATTCACCATTCGGCTGATGAAGCTTCTTTCATCTTGTTCCGACGCAGACTGATTCCTGAGCCTACAAGATCTGGTGTAATGGCCTCTTGCCGCACCTTGGGTACTCGGGCATAACGGCATGATCATTCGACAAGGACGTTTATCTTGCGCCTCTTCTTTCGCTTACTGGTTCTCATCGCAGTACTGCTCGGGCTGGTCCTGGCCGTGGTTCTTTACTACGTCGCCTACCCGAAATTGCCGGTCTGGTCGCCTCCACAACAGGTGCATTACCTGGAGCAATGGAGCGCCACCGATCGAGAGACTTATTACTTCACACCCCAGGGCACTCAGGTCAAAGGCTTGCGCTATGACTGGTTCACCGCCCTCGAACTGCCCTTCTCGCAGCAACGCTTCGCCACCCCCGAGTACCTCGCACGCTTCGGCTTCCTGGTGGACCCCGGCCAGAAACCGACTCCGAATAACCCCGGCAACCTCCCGGCAGGCTTTACCCGGCACCAGAATACGGGGAGCCCGGATGTGTTTCTGGATGTCACCTGCGCGGCCTGCCACACCGGTGAACTGCGTTTCAAGGGTCAAGCCGTGCGTATCGACGGCGGCTCGGCGCAGCACGTCCTGCCGTCCAGTGTTCCTACGCTCAAAGGGGGCAGTTTCGGACAAGCACTGGTGGCCAGCCTGGCCTCGACTTACTACAACCCGTGGAAGTTCGAACGTTTCGCACGCAACGTGCTGGGCCAGGACTACGACGCCCGCCATCAACAGTTGCGCAAAGAATTCAAATCCTCACTCGATACGTTCCTAAAGGTGGCCTGGAACGACACCCATCGCGGGCTCTATCCGACCGAGGAAGGCCCGGGGCGCACAGACGCCTTCGGGCGCATTGCCAACGCCAGCTTCGGTGATGCGATTTCCCCCGACAACTACCGCGTGGCCAATGCCCCCGTTGACTATCCGCAGTTGTGGGACATGTGGACGTTCGAATGGGTGCAGTGGAACGGCTCGGCGAAACAACCGATGGCGCGCAACATCGGCGAAGCGTTGGGCGTCGGCGCCACGCTGAACTTCTTCGACAAGAACGACCAGCCACTGATGGGCGATGCCCGCTATCCCTCCAGTGTCCGTGTGCGCGACCTGCACCTGATCGAAGACACCTTGCAACGACTCAAGCCTCCAGCCTGGCCGGAAGATCTGTTGGGCGCGGTCGACAAACCTCTGGCAGCGAAGGGGCGCACCTTGTTCGTCGAAAACTGCGCAGGTTGTCACGTACCGCGCACCACCCAGGGCGACGGGCGATACGTTCAGCACCTGAAAATGATCCCGGTGGAGTACATTGGCACCGACCCCGGCACGGCCAACAACATCGCCGACCACCGCTTCGACCTGACTGCGCTGCAATGGAAGCAGGCGGAGCTGGAAAAACTCGATGTGGAGCCAAAACCCACCGAGCCAATGGACCTGAGCAAAATGTCCGTGGCCACGGGACTGGCCTATGTCACCGCCTATGTCCAGGACCGTGCGTATCAAGACGCCAATGTCACCCCTGCCGAGCGTGCTGAAATGAACGGTTTCGGCCTGCCGATCGGCGTGCGCGAATTGCGTTCGTACAAGGCCAGGCCATTGGCGGGTGTATGGGCGACAGCGCCGTTTCTGCACAACGGTTCGGTGCCGAGCATCTATCAATTGCTGTCGCCTCAGGATGAGCGTGCGACCACGTTCTACAAAGGCACTTTCGAATTCGACCCACAGCATCTGGGATATCGCACCGAAGCCTTCGACAACGCATTTCTGTTCGACACGCAAATCACCGGCAACCACAACAGCGGTCATGAATTCCGTGCCGGCAAACTCGGTAATGGCGTGATCGGTCGCGGGTTGCAGCCGCAAGAGCGCTGGGCACTGCTGGAATACCTGAAAGTGCTGGGCGGCCCGCTGGAGGCGCAATTGCCATGATCACAGCCTCAGTCAAAAGGACTTTCCCATGCTGATTACACTCTGGCTGCGCCTGGGCGCCTTCCTTGCCAAGCTGTTGCTGTGGTTGCTGGGTCTCGGCGTGTTGGGCTGGGCATTGGCCAGCGCCTGGTTTGCCTGGCAGCATCGCGGGCCGGTCTCGACGCAGGAGTTGATTGCGGACGACGAAGCCGCGATGACCCAGGACATCATCCAGACCGCCGTGCGCATCGTCGATCAGCACCGCGAAAGCACCCGCTACCTGCGCGATGCCCACGCCAAGGCCCACGGCTGCGTGAAGGCCGAGGTTCAGGTGCTGCCAGAACTGCCAGGCGAACTGCGCCAGGGCGTGTTCAGCGAGCCGGGCAAAACCTGGCAAGCGACGATGCGCCTGTCCAACGGCAATGCCTACCCGCAGTTCGACAGCATGCGCGACGCCCGGGGCATGGCGATCAAACTGTTCGATGTTCCGGGTAAACAAATGTTGAGCGATCGGCAGGGGCGAGGCGAACAGGACTTTGTGATGTTCAGCCACCCGAACTTCTTTGTGAGCAATGTCGCCGAATACCGTCAGAACGTCGCCGCTCAAGCCGACGGAAAAAAGATAATGGCTTTCTTCCCCGACCGGGATCCACGCACCTGGCAGTTTCGCCACCTGTTTATCGCCCTGGCGACACTGTCCCCTGCCCCGCCAAGCCCAACCCGGACGACATACTTTTCGGTTTCGCCCTACAAATTCGGTGAAGCCAATGCGAAGTTCCGGGTCTCACCCGATCCGGACAGTTGCCCGGCCTACAGCCTGCCGGAACAAAATCGCAAGTTGCCGAACTTTTTGCGCAATGCGCTGAATCAACAGTTGTCGACCGATCGGGTGCCTGCTTGTTTTGTCTTGCAAATCCAGCGACAGGACGCCAACAAGTACATGCCGATTGAAGACACC
The DNA here is from genome assembly GCF_949767415.1 of Pseudomonas sp. IT-196MI5. Taxonomy (NCBI): domain Bacteria; kingdom Pseudomonadati; phylum Pseudomonadota; class Gammaproteobacteria; order Pseudomonadales; family Pseudomonadaceae; genus Pseudomonas; species Pseudomonas sp. IT-196MI5. The sequence goes on along the minus strand of NZ_CATKPZ010000009.1, from coordinate 120,196 downwards.
AGCATTGAGTGGCGCGAAAGCGATGCACCCTTCGAGACCGTGGCGCGAATCAAAGTGCCAGCGCAGGACTTCGATACACCGGCGCTGAACCTGCAATGCGACAACCAGTCGTTCAATCCCTGGTTCGGCGTAGAAGCACACCGCCCCATCGGCGGTATCAATCGCCTGCGCAAGGCCGTGTATGAAGCCGTCAGCGACTACCGACACAGGCGCAATGCCGGACTGTAGGAGCGAGCTTGCTCGCGAAAAACCCATGGGCGCCGCTGGGTATCTGAATTTACGCGTTATCGTTCACGACCTTCGCGAGCAAGCTCGCTCATACCGAAAGCGAGGAAAGCCAAATCCCGGACAGCAAAAAGCCCGCACAAGGCGGGCTTTCTGTGGTGACCTGGCGTTCAGTGTTCCAGGTTACCGAATATGGCGCAGCGGACGGGACTCGAACCCGCGACCCCCGGCGTGACAGGCCGGTATTCTAACCGACTGAACTACCGCTGCGCGTAGCGTTGAAAGTAAGTGGTGGGTGATGACGGGATCGAACCGCCGACATTCTGCTTGTAAGGCAGACGCTCTCCCAGCTGAGCTAATCACCCTTTACCTTCGTTGCGGGACACATTATGCCACAGGTTTTTATAAAGTGTTGATTTATTTGAAGTTTTTTTTCAAAAAATCTAAAAACCGGTGAAACGATGCAACCCACAGGAACAACAGTCAAACCTGAGGCAGAAAAAAGCCCGCCTAAGCGGGCTTTTCCGTGGTGACCTGGCGTTCAGTGTTCCAGGTTACCGAATATGGCGCAGCGGACGGGACTCGAACCCGCGACCCCCGGCGTGACAGGCCGGTATTCTAACCGACTGAACTACCGCTGCGCGTAACACTGAAAACGAATGGTGGGTGATGACGGGATCGAACCGCCGACATTCTGCTTGTAAGGCAGACGCTCTCCCAGCTGAGCTAATCACCCTTCGCTTCGGTGTGGCGCGCATTCTACGGAGCGACCCAACCTCTGGCAAGCACTTTTTAAAATAATTTTCTCAGGCCTTCCAAAGGCTTAGAGAAAGGTTGGCCTATGGCACGGCGAAGACAATAATGCCCGCCTTTGTATAAAGGAGAGACTCACCCCATGTGGTTCAAAAACCTGCTTATCTATCGCCTGACCCAAGATCTGCCTGTTGATGCCGAGGCGTTGGAAACTGCACTGGCCACCAAACTGGCGCGCCCATGTGCAAGCCAGGAGTTGACCACCTACGGCTTCGTCGCGCCATTCGGCAAAGGCGAGGATGCGCCGCTGGTGCATGTCAGCGGTGACTTCCTGCTGGTGTCCGCGCGCAAGGAAGAACGTATTTTGCCGGGCAGCGTCGTGCGTGATGCGGTCAAGGAAAAGGTCGAAGAGATCGAAGCCGAGCAAATGCGCAAGGTCTACAAGAAGGAACGCGATCAGATCAAGGATGAAATCATTCAGGCCTTCCTGCCTCGCGCCTTTATCCGCCGCTCGTCGACCTTCGCCGCCATCGCGCCGAAACAGGGCCTGATCCTCGTCAACTCGGCCAGCCCGAAACGCGCCGAAGACCTGCTGTCGACCTTGCGCGAAGTGATCGGCACCCTGCCGGTGCGTCCACTGACCGTGAAGATGTCCCCGACCGCGACCATGACCGAGTGGGTCACCACCCAGAAAGCCGCGGACGATTTCTTCGTGCTGGACGAGTGCGAACTGCGCGACACCCACGAAGACGGCGGCATTGTGCGCTGCAAGCGTCAGGACCTGACCAGCGAAGAAATCCAGTTGCACTTGAGCACCGGCAAAGTGGTCACTCAGTTGTCCCTGGCCTGGCAGGACAAACTGTCGTTCGTCCTTGACGACAAAATGGTGGTCAAGCGCCTGAAGTTCGAAGACCTGCTGCAAGACCAGGCGGAACAGGACGGCGGCGACGAAGCCCTGGGCCAACTGGACGCCAGCTTCACCCTGATGATGCTGACCTTCGGCGACTTCCTGCCGGCGCTGGTTGAAGCGTTGGGCGGCGAAGAGACTCCGCAGGGGATCTAAAGGCTAGCGATCTCTCCTGTAGGAGCGAGCTTGCTCGCGATGGTGTGTCAGACAAAGAGGGGCTACTGACACACCATCGCGAGCAAGCTCGCTCCTACAGAGGGTTTGTAGCGTCACTTAAAATAAGGATCAGGCCATGCGCGCACTGGCTGCTTTGAGTCGTTTTGTCGGCAACACCTTCGCTTACTGGGTACTGATTTTCGCTGTCGTGGCGTTTCTGCAACCGGCGTGGTTCCTCGGCCTCAAAGGCGCCATCGTGCCCTTGTTGGGCCTGGTGATGTTCGGCATGGGCCTGACCCTCAAACTCGAAGACTTCGCCGAAGTCGCTCGCCATCCATGGCGCGTGGCCCTGGGCGTGGTTGCACATTTCGTGATCATGCCGGGCGTGGCGTGGTTGCTCTGCCAGGTGTTCCACTTGCCACCGGAAATCGCTGTCGGCGTGATTCTGGTCGGCTGCTGCCCGAGCGGCACCTCGTCGAACGTGATGACCTGGCTGGCCCGCGGCGATCTGGCGCTGTCGGTGGCCATCGCCGCCGTCACCACCCTCCTCGCCCCGCTGCTGACCCCAGCCCTCATCTGGCTGCTGGCCTCGGCCTGGCTGCCGGTGTCGTTCATGGAGTTGTTCTGGTCGATCCTGCAAGTGGTGCTGCTGCCGATCGTGCTGGGCGTGGTTGCCCAACGGGTACTCGGCGACAAGGTTCGCCACGCCGTGGACGTGTTGCCGCTGGTGTCGGTGGTGAGCATCGTGATCATCGTCACGGCAGTGGTGGCCGCCAGCCAGGCGAAGATTGCCGAGTCCGGCTTGCTGATCATGGCCGTGGTCATGCTGCACAACAGTTTCGGCTACCTGCTGGGTTACTTCACCGGGCGCCTGTTCAAGCTGCCTCTGGCCCAGCGCAAGTCCCTGGCCCTGGAAGTCGGCATGCAGAACTCCGGATTGGGTGCCGCGTTGGCGAGTGCTCACTTCTCGCCGCTCGCGGCAGTGCCCAGCGCATTGTTCAGCGTCTGGCACAACATTTCCGGGGCATTGCTCTCCACGTATTTGCGCCGCATGAGTGAAAAGCAAGATCGGGAAATGGCTGCACAGCAGGCGACTGACTGATTCAAAAACTTGATCCCCGGGTTAATGCTGGGCACTCTATTGCCCATCGCGAGGACGACCTCGCGGCTCGATCGAGTCATTAATCAGGGGACGACCCCGTCAGACGATGGAGGTCTTCATGTCCTGGATCATTCTGTTTTTCGCCGGCCTGTTCGAAGTCGGCTGGGCCGTCGGCCTCAAGTACACCGACGGCTTCACCCGCCCGTTCCCCACTGTATTGACCGTTGCGGCCATGGCTATCAGCCTTGGCTTGCTCGGCCTTGCAATGAAGGAATTGCCGCTGGGTACGGCCTACGCGATCTGGACCGGGGTCGGCGCCGTGGGCACGGTGATCGCCGGGATCATTCTGTTTGGCGAGTCCATGGCGCTGGTGCGGCTGGCGAGTGTGGCGTTGATCATTAGCGGACTCGTTGGGCTCAAGGTCAGCGCTTAAGCGACTACCGCCAATCGCGAGCAGGCTCACTCCTACAAGGTTTTATGGTGTGTCGGAGATTTTCACCACACCCGCGATCCCTGTAGGAGTGAGCCTGCTCGCGATGAGGCCCGCTCAAACAACTGTTATCTGACTGCCCCGCGTAACTCCCCCACCATCGCCTGCAACTTCGCCGGCTCCGCCACTTCAACCGCCACCGCCGGCCCTGCCACCAATGTCACACGCGACCACAGGCGATGAAACAGTCCCTTGCCCGGATCGCGGCTGAAGAAACTCCCCCACAACCCCCGCAAGGCCAGCGGAATCACCGGCACCGGCGTCTCTTCGAGAATCCGCGTCAAGCCGCCCTTGAACTCATTCATTTCGCCATCGGCGGTCAATTTACCCTCGGGGAAGATGCACACCAGTTCACCGTCCTTCAGATACCGGGCAATGCGCGTGAAGGCCTTTTCGTAGATCTGGATGTCTTCATGACGCCCCGCAATAGGAATCGTCCCCGCGGTACGGAAGATGAAATTCAGCACCGGCAGGTTGTAGATCTTGTAATACATCACGAAGCGAATCGGCCGGCGCACCGCACCGCCAATCAGCAAGGCGTCGACGAACGACACGTGATTGCACACCAGCAACGCCGCGCCTTCATCGGGAATCAGATCCAGATTGCGATGCTCGACGCGGTACATGGAATGGCTGAGCAGCCAGATCATGAAACGCATGGTGAACTCGGGGACGATCTTGAAGATGTAGGCGTTGACGCCGATGTTCAGCAACGACACCACCAGGAACAGCTGCGGAATCGACAGCTTGGCCACGCTCAGCAAGACGATCGAGACAATCGCCGACACCACCATGAACAACGCATTGAGGATGTTGTTGGCGGCAATCACCCGCGCCCGTTCGTTTTCCGCCGTACGTGACTGGATCAGTGCGTACAGCGGCACGATGTAGAAACCACCGAAAACGCCCAGGCCGAGGATGTCGAGCAGTACCAGCCAGGCATGGCCAAAACCAAGGATCTCGATCCAGCCATGGCCGGCGACGCTGTCCGGTATTGAGCCGGAATGCCACCACAACAGCAGGCCGAAAACAGTCAGGCCGAACGATCCGAACGGCACCAGCCCAATTTCGACTTTACGCCCGGACAATTTCTCACACAGCATCGACCCCAACGCGATGCCGACCGAGAACACCGTCAGAATCAGCGTCACCACGGTTTCGTCGCCGTGCATCCACTCCTTGGCATAGGCCGGGATCTGCGTCAGATAAATCGCCCCGACAAACCAGAACCACGAGTTGCCGACGATCGAGCGTGATACCGCCGGCGTTTGCCCAAGGCCCAGTTTCAACGTGGCCCAGGACTGGCTGAAAATGTTCCAGTTCAGGCGCATTTGTGGCGTGGCGGCCGCCGCCAAGGGAATGCTGCGACTGGCCAGGTAGCCGAGCACGGCAATGCCGATGATCGCCGTGGACACTACCGGTGCGTAATGCGCCGATGACATCATGACCCCAGCGCCAATGGTGCCGGCGAGGATCGCCAGGAAGGTGCCCATTTCCACCAGGCCGTTGCCGCCCACCAGCTCGTCTTCACGCAGCGCCTGCGGCAGGATCGAGTACTTCACCGGCCCGAACAGCGCCGAGTGGGTGCCCATGGCGAACAGCGCCACCAGCATCAACGACAGGTGATCGAAGATGAAACCGACGGCGCCGACCGCCATGATGGCGATTTCCCCAAGCTTGATCAGGCGGATCAACGCGTCCTTGGCGAACTTTTCCCCGAATTGCCCGGCCAGGGCCGAGAACAGGAAAAACGGCAGGATAAACAGCAGCGCACACAGGTTGACCCAGATCGAGCGGTCACCTTCTATGCTCAGCTTGTACAAGATGGCGAGAATCAACGACTGTTTGAACACGTTGTCGTTGAACGCCCCGAGGGACTGGGTGATGAAGAACGGCAGGAAGCGCCGGGTGCGCAGCAAGGTGAACTGTGAAGGGTGACTCATCTTCCATGTGTCCCTGATGATAGGTAGCGAGTGGCCTGGATACTGTAATTGGAGTATCGAACGTCGATCCAGGCCACACACTACCTAATCTTTGCCGGTTATTTCTTCAATCCGGCAATGCACGGCGAGACAAACAGCTCCCCGCGCCAGGCGCCCAGCACCGTGCGCTTGCCGACGATCAGCCACATCACCGCCAGCAACGCCACTAACACGCAGCCAAACACACTGAAGAACATCAGGTTCAAGGTACTGGCCAGCTTCAACGTTGCCAGAGAATAGACGCCCAACGGGAAAGTGAAGCCCCACCAGCCGAGATTGAAGGGAATGCCGGCACGCAGGTAGCGCGCAGTGATCAGCAGCGCCATCAGCATCCACCACAGGCCGAAACCCCACAGGGTGATGCCGGCCACCAGACCCAGTCCCGCAGCAATCTCACCGACTCCCGGCAAACCGTTGGCCGCGAAAATCAGCGGTGCATCACCGCCCAGTACCAGCATGCCCAGCGCGCCGGTACCGATCGGGCCGAGGGCCAGCCAGCTCGAGGCGGCCATGTTTTCGTGGGGCAGTTTATGCAGGGCCATGCGCAGCAACAGAATGGTCAGGATGCTGAAGGCCACCGGCAGGGAAAAGGCCCAGAGCACGTAGCTGGTCACCAGCACCACCAGTTGCGAATGCGCGTCGGCCAGATGCGGCGCCAACAGGCCCCCACTGGCGGCCGCCACTTCTGCCGCGACCACCGGCAACAACCAGACAGCGGTCATCTGGTCGATGCTGTGTTCCTGACGAGTGAACATCATGTAGGGAATCAGCACCCCGCAGGCCAGCGACATGGCCACATCCAGCCACCACAGCACCTCGGCGAGGTGAACCACACCGTCGCCCCAACGCGGCAGGCCAAACACCAGGAAGCCATTGATGATGGTCGCCAGGCCCATGGGGATGGTGCCGAAAAACATCGAAACCGTGGAGTGGCCGAAGATCCGTTGTGCTTCGTCGAAGAACAGCACCCAACGCGCCGTGTATACCGCCGTAAACAGCAGAAACAGGGCGATGTTGAACAGCCAGAGAGCTTCGGCAAAGGCGTGCAAGGCGGGCATGGCGACCGGCAATTGCGCCAGCGCCAACGCCAGCACACCGGTGCCCATGGTGGCCGCGAACCAGTTGGGGGTGAACTGGCGGACCACCTCACGGGGGTGCTGCAAGCGACTGAAAGGTTTGATTCCGGGCTTGATGCTATTGGCGCATGTCATGGCGAACTCCTGTCCTCTTGTGAGGTAGAGCTCATGTTAGATCTGAATCGAATATCTATATAACGGGTAATATCTCTATATCTTATCGATATTACCTATATAGCGTCAGGCACTCCCTTCCGATTCGATCACCAATATCCGGGCAGGTCCTACCGGATGCGCCACATGCTCAGTGCCAACCGAGGCATAAAAAATGTCACCGACCTCCAGCAAAGCTTCCCGCTCCAGCCCCTCTTCGCGATAACGCATCTGCACCTGGCCATCGAGCACCACGAACACTTCCTCGCCGTCGTTGACATGCCACTTGTAGGGTTGATCGGTCCAGTGCAGCCGCGTGGTGATGCCGTTCATGCTGGCGATGTCCAGCGCGGCCCAGGCACGCTCGCCAGTGAACGATTTGCTGCGGATGATCTTCATGGTCCGATCCTTCGAATGAGCTGAGTGGGTGCCAAGGCTAACTCAATTTTACCGGTTGGCCTCGCAGACCCTGGCCGAACGTGATCGCAGTAAACCCACCATTGCACTGAGGGCCAGCACCATCAGCACCGCACCATAACCATCGGTGGTTGCCACCAGACCAAAGGTCCGCGCCAGGTTCCCGGCCAGCAGCGCCGGCAGGCAGAACGCCAGATAACTCAGCACGTAGTACGCCGACATCAACCCGGCGCGCTCATGGGGCAAGGCCAGTGGCACCAGACTGCGCACCGCCCCGAGGAAACCGGCGCCGAAGCCACAACCGGCGACCAGCGTGCCGAGGAAAAACAGCGGCAAACTGGCGCTGTGCACGCCCAGTAGAATCAGGGCGACTCCCACCGGCAACGAACTGGCGCCCAGCTGCAGCGCCTTGGTCGCCGCCTGATTGCGCAAAATGTAAATCATCAGGGCACCGGTCACCGTCAATGCGGCGACGGTTGCCCCGCCAATCAGGTTCGAGGTCGAACCCGTCGCCGTGCGCACCAATGAAGGTGCCAGCGACGCGTAGAATCCGCCCAGCGCCCAGGTCGCTATGTTAAGCGGCAACACCCGCCATAACGTCGCACGCGCCTGGACCGGCACATGCAGGGTGGGCCGCAATGATGCCCAAGCCCCGGGCTGGCGCGTGACACTCTCCGGCAAACGCCAGACAAATACGGCCTGCATCGCGAACAGAGCAAGTAGCAGCCAATAGGTCAGGTGCAACGGCGCCGGAGCAAACTCGGCCAGCAAACCGCAGCCCATTCCACCCAGAGCCATGCCGAGCAAGGGCGCGACACTATTGACCAGCGGGCCTTGCTGGCGATCGGTGTCCAGCAAGGTTGCACTCAACACGGCAGTCGCCATGCCGGTGGCAAACCCTTGCAGCACCCGGGCACTGATCAGCCACGCAACGCTGTCGGCGTAGATAAACAGCAACATCGCCAGGATGTTCAGCAGCACCGCCGTAAAAATCACCGGTTTGCGCCCCAGGTAATCCGACAGCGAGCCGACCGTCAGCAACGCTGCCAACAGGCTGAGGGCGTACACGGCAAAAATCAGGGTCAGGGTCGCTGGCGAAAACTGCATCTGCTCCTGATACAGGTGATACAGCGGCGTCGGCGCGGTGGAAGCCGCCAGAAAACTGAGTAAGGTTATTGCCAGAAACCACAGGCTGGCACGATTTGAGGGAGAATCGGGCATAGACACACTCCGCAAAAGCTAATTTTTTGCTTTTGTGGAGTGTGCTACTGGCCCCCTCTTAAAGCAAACTCTTTGTGTTAAGGTCCGATACATGGCTTTCAGGACCGGATGCCAGCCGCAAGACCCGACGCAATACAGGAAACACAAGATGACAGCCCCTACATTACGCCCCGGCGGCCGCAGTGCCCGGGTACAAGAGTCGATTCATTCGGCCGTGCGCCAACTCCTTGGGGAGCAGGACCGCGCCAGCGTAACGGTGCCGCAAATTGCGGCGCGCGCGGGTGTCACGCCATCCACCATCTATCGACGCTGGGGCGATGTGTCGGCGCTGCTCGCCGACGTCGCCCTCGCCCGTATGCAGCCCGACAACGAGCCGGCCAACACCGGCAGCCTTCACGGTGACGTGCGGGCCTGGGCCGAGCAGTACCTGGACGAGATGAGCTCCGAACCCGGCCGCAACATGCTGTACGACGTGCAGGCAGCGTTGAAGCCGAGTTATTGCGCGACCATCATTGGCGGGCAGTTGCAGATGATTCTGGATCGCTATCCGGATCAGCCCAAGCCCAGTGTCGATCGGCTGATCAATCTGATCGCCGCGCCGACGGTGTTTCGCATTCTGTTTGCCGAGGCGCCGCTGGAGGTTGAAGAGTTGCACCGATTGATCGAGATTGCATTCAGTCAGTAATACCGCCATTCGCGAGCAAGCCCGCTCCCACAGGGAATGTGTGCGGCAGGCCAATTGTGGGAGCGAGCCTGCTCGCGAAGAGGCCAGCCCAGACACTGCAAATCCTCCTGCGACACCCCGCCACGCCACGACCTTGGTCGACACTGACTAACGCTGGCGGTCGTGCGAGACTGTCTGTCCGGGCGGCAGGCCCGGATGTCTTTTGTCTGGAGTCCCCATGTCGCTGTCCACCGGGCTGATCGCCGCCGTCGCCCTGGCCTATATGGCCATCATGTTCGCCATCGCCTTCTATGGCGACCGTCGCAGCGCGCCCTTGCCGCCGCGAGTGCGTGCCTGGGTGTACAGCCTGTCGCTGGCGGTCTATTGCACCAGCTGGACTTTCTTCGGCGCCGTGGGCCAGGCCGCCGAACAGCTCTGGTCGTTCCTGCCGATCTACCTCGGGCCGATCCTGTTGCTGGTCGGCGCGCCGTGGGTCCTGCAAAAAATGGTGATGATCAGCAAACAGGAGAACATCACCTCCATCGCCGACTTCATCGCTGCGCGCTATGGCAAATCCCAGTCATTGGCAGTGGTGGTGGCGTTGATTTGCCTGGTCGGCGTGTTGCCCTACATCGCGCTGCAACTCAAAGGCATCGTGCTCGGTGTGAACCTGCTGATCGGTGCCGGAGCCGACGCCATGGGCACCCGCGCCCAGGACACCGCGCTGATTGTGTCACTGGTATTGGCGCTGTTCACCATCGTCTTCGGCACCCGCAACCTCGACGCCACGGAGCACCACCGCGGCATGGTACTTGCGATTGCCTTCGAATCGCTGGTCAAGCTGTTCGCGTTTCTCGCCGTCGGCGCCTTCGTGACCTACGGCCTGTACGACGGTTTCGACGACCTGTTCGACCAGGCCATGCTCGCGCCTCGGCTGGAACAGTACTGGAAGGAAACCATCAACTGGCCGTCGATGGTGGTACAGACCGGAGTGGCGATGATGGCGATCATTTGCCTGCCGCGGCAGTTTCACGTGACCGTGGTCGAGAACATCGAGCCCCAGGATCTGCGCCTGGCCAAGTGGGTATTCCCGGCCTACCTCGCCCTCGCGGCATTGTTTGTCGTGCCGATCGCACTGGCCGGGCAGATGATGCTGCCCAGCTCGGTGTTGCCAGACTCGTTCGTCATCAGCCTGCCCCTGGCCCAGGCGCACCCGGCGCTGGCCCTGTTGGCATTTATCGGTGGTGCATCGGCGGCCACCGGCATGGTGATCGTGGCCAGCGTGGCGCTGTCGACCATGGTGTCCAACGATATGCTGTTGCCCTGGTTGCTTCGTCGCAACAATGCCGAGCGCCCGTTCGAAGTGTTCCGCCAGTGGATGCTGTCGGTGCGCCGCGTCAGCATCGTGGTCATTCTGCTGCTGGCCTACGTCAGCTACCGCCTGCTGGGCTCGACCGCCAGCCTCGCGACCATTGGCCAGATCGCCTTCGCTGCCGTGACCCAGCTGGCCCCCGCCATGCTCGGTGCGCTGTACTGGAAACAGGCCAACCGTCGCGGCGTGTTCGCCGGCCTCGCCGCGGGCACCTTCCTGTGGTTCTACACCTTGGTCCTGCCGATTGCCGCCCTCAGCCTCGGCCTGTCCTTGAGCACGTTCCCGGGCCTGGCCTGGTTGCACAGTAATCCACTGAACCTGCCGATCACTCCGTTGACCCAAGGCGTGGTGCTATCGCTGGCAGGCAACTTCACGCTGTTCGCCTGGGTCTCGGTGCTGTCCCGCACCCGGGTTTCCGAGCACTGGCAGGCGGGCCGCTTCATCGGCCAGGAAATCAGTGCCCGCCCCAGCGCACGCTCGATGCTTTCAGTGCAGATCGACGACCTGCTGCAACTGGCGGCGCGCTTCGTCGGCGAAGAACGCGCCCGGCAAAGCTTCATCCGTTTTGCCTATCGCCAGGGCAAGGGCTTCAACCCGAACCAGAACGCCGACAGTGAATGGATCGCCCATACCGAACGCTTGCTGGCCGGTGTGCTTGGCGCCTCTTCGACCCGTGCGGTGGTCAAGGCGGCCATTGAAGGCCGGGAGATGCAGCTGGAGGACGTCGTGCGCATCGCCGACGAAGCCTCGGAAGTGCTGCAATTCAACCGTGCCTTGCTGCAAGGCGCCATCGAGAACATCACCCAGGGCATCAGCGTGGTCGACCAGTCGCTGAAACTGGTGGCCTGGAACCGTCGCTATCTGGATTTGTTCAACTACCCGGATGGCCTGATCAGAGTCGGCCGGCCGATTGCCGACATCATCCGTCACAATGCCGAGCGTGGACTGTGCGGCCCCGGTGAGGCCGAAGTGCATGTCGCCCGTCGCCTGCACTGGATGCGCCAGGGTCGCGCGCACACCTCCGAGCGCCTGTTCCCCAATGGTCGGGTGATCGAACTGATCGGTAACCCGATGCCTGGCGGCGGCTTCGTCATGAGTTTCACCGACATCACCGCGTTCCGCGAAGCCGAGCAGGCGCTGACCGAGGCCAATGAAGGCCTGGAGCAACGGGTCACCGAACGGACCCACGAATTGTCGCAACTCAACGTTGCCCTGACCGAAGCCAAGGGCACCGCCGAGGCGGCCAACCAGTCGAAGACCCGTTTCCTCGCAGCTGTCAGCCATGACCTGATGCAGCCGCTGAATGCGGCGCGGCTGTTCTCCGCCGCCCTCTCCCACCAGAACGATGGTTTGTCCGGCGAAGCGCAGAAACTGGTCGAGCACCTGGACAGCTCGCTGCGCTCGGCCGAGGACTTGATCAGCGACCTGCTGGACATTTCCCGCCTGGAGAACGGCAAGATCAACCCGAATCGCCAGCCGTTCGCACTCAACGAACTGTTCGACACCCTTGGTACCGAGTTCAAGGTGCTGGCGCGAGAACAAAAACTGGAGTTCCGCGTTCGCGGCAGCGCGCTACGGGTCGACAGCGACATCAAACTGCTGCGGCGGATTTTGCAGAACTTCCTGACCAACGCTTTCCGCTACGGCAAAGGGCCGGTGTTGTTGGGGGTTCGTCGGCACAAGGAAGGATTGAGCCTGGAAGTCTGGGACCGTGGACCGGGTATTCCGGAAGACAAACAGCAGGTGATTTTCGAAGAGTTCAAGCGCCTCGACAGCCACCAGACGCGAGCCGAAAAAGGCCTCGGCCTGGGGCTGGCGATTGCCGACGGCCTATGTCGCGTGCTCGGTCATACCTTGCGCGTACGCTCCTGGCCGGGACGCGGCAGCGTGTTCAGCGTCAACGTGCCGTTGGCCCGGGCGCAAACCGCAGCGCCGGTCAAGGTCGCCGAACTCAATGGCAAATTGCTCAATGGGGCGCAGGTGCTGTGCATCGACAACGAGGACAGCATCCTGATCGGCATGAACAGCCTGCTCAGCCGCTGGGGTTGCCAGGTCTGGACCGCACGCAATCGCGAGGAGTGCGCAGCGCTGCTGGGCGAAGGCGTGCGCCCGCAATTGGCGCTGGTGGATTACCACCTCGATCATGGCGAGACCGGAACCGATTTGATGGCCTGGTTGCGCACGCAAATGGGCGAGCCGGTTCCCGGGGTGGTGATCAGCGCCGATGGCCGGCCGGAGACGGTCGACCTGGTGCATGCCGCGGGGCTGGATTACCTGGCCAAACCGGTGAAACCGGCGGCGTTGCGGGCGTTGTTGAGTCGGTATCTGCCGCTCTAATCACTGGGTTGTGCGGTGATGCCTCCAGTGCTTTCGCGAGCAGGCTCGCTCCCACAGTGGTTTTGCATCACTCACAACATCTGCGAACAACATGGCACCTGTGGGAGCGAGCCTGCTCGCGAAGCTTTTTCAGCTATTCCGGCAACTCGACCAACCCATCGACATCGGTCATCGCCCGCTCCAGCAAGTCCGCCGGCAGGCTCTTGCTCGCCCGCGCGCCCAGCAGCTTGAGTTGTTCACTGCGACTGACCAGGTTGCCACGCCCCTCTGTCAGCTTGTTGCGTGCCGAACTGTAGGCCTTGTCCAGTTGCTGCAGGCGATTGCCGACCTCGTCCAGATCCTGAATGAACAGCACGAACTTGTCGTACAGCCACCCGGCCCGCTCGGCGATCTCCCGGGCATTCTGGCTCTGGCGCTCTTGCTTCCACAGGCTGTCGATGACACGCAGGGTCGCCAACAACGTGGTGGGGCTGACGATCACGATGTTGCGGTCGAATGCCTCCTGAAACAGCGTCGGCTCAGCCTGCAACGCGGCAGAAAACGCTGCCTCGATCGGCACGAAGAGCAACACGAAATCCAGGCTGTGCAAGCCATCGAGACGCTTGTAATCCTTGCCGGCCAAGCCTTTGACGTGATTGCGCAACGACAGCACGTGCTGTTTGATGGCGATCTGGCCGATGACCTCGTCCTCAGCCGCGACGTATTGCTGATAGGCCGTCAGGCTGACCTTGGAGTCGACCACCACCTGCTTGTCGCCCGGCAGATAAATGATCACGTCCGGCTGGAAGCGCTCGCCGTCCGGTCCCTTGAGGTTGACCTGCGTCTGGTACTCGCGGCCCTTCTCCAGCCCCGCATGCTCGAGCACTCGCTCAAGAATCAGTTCGCCCCAATTGCCCTGGGTCTTCTGCCCTTTCAAGGCGCGGGTCAGGTTGGTGGCTTCATCGCTCAAGCGCAAATTCAGCTGTTGCAGACGCTCCAGTTCCTTGGCCAGGGAGAAACGCTCACGCGCCTCGTTCTGATAGCTTTCCTCGACACGCTTTTCGAAGGACTGGATGCGCTCCTTGAGCGGATCGAGCAACTGCCCCAGGCGCTGCTGGCTGGTTTCGGCAAAACGCTGCTCGCGCTCATCGAAAATTTTCCCCGCCAGCTCGGCAAACTGCGCGCGCAACTCGTCCCGCGAACCTTGCAGGTCGTTGAGGCGCTGCTGATGGCTGTCCTGTTGCTCGCGCAATTCGGCGTTGAGCGACGCGGCCTGGGCATCCAGACGGCGCAATTCGGCTTCCTTGCCGGCGCGTTCGATATTCCACGCATGGGCGGCGTCCCGGGCGTCGTCGCGCTCGATCTGCAGCAGTTCGACTTCACGACGCAGCGCCGCCAGATCCGCCTGTTTGGCGGCGTTGGCCTGGGTCAGATCAGCCGCTTCATCGCGAATCGACTCGATCTGAGCATTCAATCCGTCCTGCGCCAGTTGCGCCATCGCCAGGCGTTCTTGCAGCAGCGCGACATCAGCTTGCGTGGTGCTGGCCCGACGCTGAAGCTGCCAGGCCAATACCAGCAACGGCAACGCTGCCCCTGCCAGACCCAGCAATACGCTGGTCAAGTCCATTGCCATAGCCACTCCTGCCATTCGGATAAAGCCTGAAGGTTAACCAAGGTGCTACGTCTTGGACAGCTCAGTCTTGGACAGCTCAGTCTTCGATCAGCCCCAGTTCCTGTTGAGCGCGGCGATCGCCTGCCCGAGCGGCCTGACGCAACAGGTCCTGGCCGATCCGGCGGTCCCGGGCATTCCCGCATTCGCGGCACATCAACTGGCCAAGGCGACTTTGCGCAGCCACCACGCCTTCACGGGCCGGTTGTTTGAGAAGACGTCCGGCGATGTGTTTGACGTTACGGTTTTCGCCCAGGTGCGGACTGTCCAACAGCCACTCTGCCACGCGCATGGAAAAGCGCTTGGTAGGGGCAACAGAAGGTTCTGTAGGGGAAGAGGAAACGGAGGCTGAGCGAAACTTCATAAAGCACTGTAGGGCAGATCGGAAGGCGCGCAACTTTACGCTCTTTTTCTTACAGGTAAAGCTGAAAATATCCCGGCACGCCCGTCCTAGAGCAAGCGCTCGGGACAATCCACAGAAGCTGTGGATAACTCAGTGGACAACCGCTCTTGAACCCGCTCAAAGCCCTGTGGAATGGGGCTCGCAGTCAAACTGACGATTTTTTCACCAGTAAAAAAAAGCGATGTTTTTCATTGACTTAAATTTTAGATACAGGCAGCTACTGCGCTTGAACGTGAGATGACAGCAGGGTGACAGAGTGCGCGACTAATGTGCACAAGTGCCTTCGCGACGGTTATATCGATGCACTTTTTCGGCGCGTTTTTTGGTCATGCCTGGGGATAAGCCTTGGCAAACCCGGTGTTTAGACGGCTGCGTTTCTGCCAACGTCGATGCCCGATGGTCGGATTCTGTTGTGCTACAGGGCGCAGCAATCGCAGGCACCGCAGCCTCATGCGCTGGGCTACAAGGTAAAACAGCCCGATCGGGCATCTTTTGGGAATTTTTTTGCTAACACACTTCCCTTGGCCGGTTCAATCCGTTAGTATCCGCGGCGTTAGTACCAAGCTGAAAGTCAATTCTGGTCGAACAAATCCCCCGGGTCAGCCTTCCCAACGGAAGCCTCCACCGAGCAAGCGGGATCGACCACCTCGATGGTTTCCAGGTAAATCTTGCGCCGACACAACCTTTGAATCGAAAGCAAAGGGTGTTGCTCCGCCTGCTTACTCTGCTCTAACCAACCTGCAAATTGATCAGGATCTTCACCCCGGGCCCAGAACCTTTGCCCTTGATGTGTTGCCTGCCCTCCTAAGTACCTACCTGCCAGCCCAAGCGCGCCAACTTGTCAGCGCTTCAAACTGGCTGCTTTGTTCCAGTCGGGTTCTTCGTTCGACCAATGGTGGTCGTCGTCACTGGAACGTTTAAACTTTGCACGGTTCTTATCCGTGTCGCTTGTAGGAACACCAATTATGTCCACTCAAATCCACACTCAGGATGCCATCCGCACCCTAACCAACGCTTTTGCTCCAATGAACTGCCTGATCATGGCCGCTCGCAAAGGCTGCTTCAGCTTCACTCTGGTCAACGAACACGGCATCGCTCGTCACAGCGAACGCCTGTACCCGGATCAATACTCCAGCGCAGAACCGCTGCAGGCTGTGATTGAGCGTACTCGCCAGGCACTGGTTGCCTGAGACGCCAGAAAGGCTGAAAACCTCAAAAGCCCTGCTGAAAAGCGGGGCTTTTTATTGCCCGATGTTTCCCATCCCCCGCGCAACGACTAAGCACGATCCGATATAACGGTTATAACTGGTCATTGGAAATATTTTAAAAACAGGCCTTTACAGCGCGAATATGACACTACACTTCAACTCAAGCGGCTTGACCCGCTTGCGGCGAGCCTGAGTCGATTCACTGCTGCCAAGCCCCCCCTTCAGGTATCGCCGTCCAATTCAGGTCTCGAGGGTTTTATGGGTATCGCTGCCAGCGAACTGTGCCGTTATGTGATTCGTCCGACATTGATCTACCTCGGACGCCATAGCGCTACTGCCGAATCCCTGCTGCTGGGCATTGCCGCCAGCCAGTCCGCTCTTGGTTCCGCCCTGCATGACCGCCGCGGGCACGGCCTGTACCGCATTGCCGAGCCCCGCCACCAAGCCCTTTGGGACCATTACCTGGCCCTTGATCCGGAGCGTGCAAGCCTGGTCCGCGGCTTGGCCAGCCAGCATGCGTTTCTCAGTGGCCCGCACCTCGAATTGACCGTCAACCTGCGTTACGCCACCGCCATCGCCTGGCTGCTGGTGGAAGAACAGAACACCCCCCTCCCCGCCCCTGATGATTTGTTGGGCATGGCCAGAATCTGGCGCCAGACCTTTCAGCCCCAGGGACGTCTGCGTGATTTCACCAGCGCCTGGCAAACCTGTGTTTCACCACTGAATCAGGTCGCCTGCTGATCCCTCTGGATCCAAAGATCGCGCAACACGTCGCGATTTTGGTCGGATTGTCCTACAAAACCGCTCTAAATCAAGCGATACAGCCTATGGCGCCGGGACGAAAATGTTGGTAATTTTCGCCCCGGTGATCATCAGGAGTTCTAATAATGAAAAAAGTAATGCTCAAAACCACCCTTAGCCTCGCCGTTGCCTTGGCATCCACCCAGATCTTCGCGAGTGGCTTTGCCCTCAACGAACAGAGCATCAGTGGAATGGGGACTGGTTTTGCGGGACGCTCTTCATCTGCCGATGATGCAAGCACTGTTTTTGGCAACCCTGCCGGCATGTCGCGAATCAAGCGCCAGGAAGTCACTGGCGGGATCGCAGCTATCGATGCCTCGTCTGATATCAAAGACGCCCAAGGCGCCCACCCGGGTACCAACAAAGGCGACATGGTGCCATTCACAGCCGTTCCGATGGGCTATTACGTCAAGCCGATTGATGATCACTGGGCATTCGGCCTCGGTGTCTACGCACCTTTTGGTCTGATTACCGACTATGAAAATGGCTTCCAGGGTGCCGGTTTCGGCAGCAAGAGTGAAGTCAAGGTTGTCACCTTCCAGCCTACCGTCAGCTACGCCTTTAACGACAAAGTATCGATTGGTTTCGGCCCGACCATCAACCGCATTGGCGGCACTCTGGAGTCGGATGTACCTCTTTTTGGCGATACCCACGTCAAAATCAAAGGGGATGATGTCGCTCTTGGCTACAACTTCGGGGTCCTGGTACAAGCAACAGACACCACTCGTGTCGGCCTGACCTATCACTCGAAAGTGAACTACAAGATTGAAGGTCATACCGATATCAGCGCAGGCGCAAATTCACCTTCCGCCCTCCTGAAAAGCAATCGATACGATGCTTCGCTGAAAATCGAAACACCTGAATCTGTCGACTTCTCCGTGACACAACAGCTGACGGATGCGTGGACCCTTTATGCAGGTTCCACCTGGACTCGCTGGAGCCGTTTGAAAGACATCACCGTCAACAACGACGGCGTAACGGCGGCACAAGGCGGTGCATTGTCCCCGGCCCTGTTCGGCACCATTACGGAAGAGCAGAACTGGCACGATACCTGGGCCTACGCCATCGGTACCTCCTACCAGCTGAATAAGCAGTGGGTATTGCGCACCGGCCTGAGCTTTGACCAGTCGCCTACCAACAATACCGACCGATCCCCACGTATTCCTACAGGTGACCGCACAATCTTCAGCCTTGGCGCCGGCTACAACGTCACCGATGATCTGACCATCGACGTCGCCTACTCCTACCTGAAGGAAGAAGCTGTCAAGGTGGATCGCTCCAACCTGGTAGACAGTTACAGCGCCAAGTACGAAAACAGCGCCAACGGTTTCGGTGTCGGTGCGACCTACCGCTTCTGATGATTCCCGGCGAGCCTGAACCGCTCGCCATCGGAATCAAAAAAGCCCCGCTCTCTTCACGGAGGCGGGGCTTTTTTGTAGGAGCGAGCCTGCTCGCGATGGACGCGAACGATGACGCGTGCTTTCAGGATGTACGAGACGCCTTGAAGTTTTCGCGAGCAAGCTCGCTCCTACAGGTCAGGGGGGCGAAACGAGCGGTTGCGAAGCCAGAGCTTGCTCCACCGCTGCAATGAACTCGGGATCATCGGGCTTGGTCAGACTGGAAAAGTTGGCAATCACCTTACCCTTGCGATCGACCACGTATTTGTAGAAATTCCATTTTGGCGCACTGCTCTGTTCGGCCAGTACCTTGAACAGATGGGTTGCGTCGGCGCCACGTACCGACTGCGGCTCGGTCATAGTGAAAGTCACGCCATAGTTGACGTAACAAACCTTGGCGGTTTCGGCACCGTCCAATGACTCCTGCTTGAAGTCATTGGATGGAACACCCAGCACTTCCAGCCCCCGCCCTTTGTAACGCTGATTCAGCGCCTCAAGGCTTTTGAACTGCGGGGCGAAACCGCAGAAGCTCGCCGTATTGACCACCACCAGCGGCTTACCTTCATACCGTTGGCACAGGTCGATGGATTCCTTGGCGCGCAGCTGTTGCAGTGATCCTTGCAACAGCTCCGGGCACTCCGCGTAGGCCAGCCCGGTAAACGTCACCAGCAACGTGGGGACTGCAATCGCGCGCATCAGCATGTCGGTGCATCCTTGAAAACTCGTCAAAAGCGACGTTACTCGCCCTCGCCGCACGCTAGCAAGTCCCCATGCCCAACTGCAAAAGCGCCAGCCCGCCCTGATGCCAGCCCCACCACGTCAGGGCAAGCAGCAAGGCACAGACAGCGAAAACCGTGATACGAGGCCAGAGACTGCTCATGTTGCACTCATTTGTGTTTGCAGGCGCACTACCGGCCGTTCACGCACCGGCCAGTTCAGGGCGGCGGCCAACAGGCTCAGGAGAATCGCGACCTGCCAGATCAAGTCATAGCTGCCGGTACGGTCATACACCACGCCACCCAGCCAGCCGCCCAGGAACGAACCGAGCTGGTGAAACAGGAAAACAATCCCGCCGAGCATGGACAGGTTTCGCACACCAAACAAGGTCGCCACCGTACCGTTGGTCAACGGCACTGTCGACAGCCACAAAAAGCCCATGGCCATGCCGAACAAATAGGCCGTGGTGGTGGTCACCGGCGCCCACAGGAACAACGCAATGACCACCGCCCGCAGCAAATACAAACCGGTGAGCAAACGCGGCTTGGACATGCGCCCGCCAAGCCATCCTGCGGTATAGGTGCCGAAAATGTTGAACAGGCCGATCAGCGCCAGCACCGTGGTGCCGACCGTCGCCGGAAGATGCTGATCCACCAGATAGGCCGGCAAGTGCACACCGATGAACACCACCTGGAACCCGCACACAAAAAAGCCGAACGCCAGCAGCCAGAATCCGGAGTGGGAGCAGGCTTCGCGCAGTGCTTCGCCAAGGGTCTGTTCGTGGCCCAGGACGGGCAGCGGCTTGTCCTTGAGCATACTCACCAGCGGCACGATCAACGCCACCAGCAAGCCCAGCACCAGCAGCGCCGCGGACCAGCCAAGCCATCCGATCAAACCGAGGGTGCCGGGCAACATCGCGAACTGGCCGAACGAACCGGCAGCACTGGCGATCCCCATGCCCATGCTGCGTTTTTCCGGCGGCACCGCGCGGCCGACCACACCCAGAATCACCGAGAACGACGTACCGGACAGTCCGATGCCGATCAGCAGGCCGGCACTCAGGGACAGGGTCACCGCCGAGTCGGAGAGCCCCATG
This sequence comes from Pseudomonas sp. IT-196MI5, assembly GCF_949767415.1. Lineage (NCBI taxonomy): Bacteria > Pseudomonadati > Pseudomonadota > Gammaproteobacteria > Pseudomonadales > Pseudomonadaceae > Pseudomonas > Pseudomonas sp. IT-196MI5. Next base: position 100,071 of record NZ_CATKPZ010000009.1, on the reverse strand, counting down.
CAAATCAACCCGGCTGCGTACAGGACGCCACCGATCAGCACCACTTTCGCCGCGCCGAAGCGGTCGGCCAGCGCGCCGGTGAATGGCTGAGCGAGGCCCCAGATCAGGTTCTGCAAGGCGATGGCGAAGGCAAAGACTTCACGGCCCCAGCCGAACTCGGCGCTCATGGGTGCCAGAAACAGCCCGAAGCCATGTCGAACCCCCAGAGACAACGCAAGGATCAGCGCACTCCCCAACAAAACCCAACCACATGTACGCCACATCGATGTCATTGTTGTTCTCCGGTTGCGGGTATATACCCGCTTATGATCGAAAAAACCGGCATCACGCCAGTTCGTCCAGCAGCTTGAGTAAAGTTTCGCGCTTCTCGGGGCCCAAGCGATCGATCAAACGTTGCTGAGCGGCTTCCCAGGCCGGCAAGGCAGCCTTCAGACGCTCTGCCCCGGCCTCGGTCAGCAGGACGATGCGGTTACGCATGTCCTCGCCCTCGACCAGCGTCACCAGGCCATCACCCTCCAGCACCCGCAAGTTGCGCCCCAAGGTACTGCGATCCAGGCCCATGGCCTCGGCCAGGGTCGAGATGCTCGGTTGATCCAGGCGTTGCAGATTGCACAGCAAAGAATACTGCGCAACGTTGATCCCGAAGCCGTCGAGAGCGCCGTCGTAATGCCTGCTGACGCCGCGGGCGGCGCGACGCAGGTTGATGCATAAACATTGGGAATCGAGCATGGTGCGTGTATATACCCGCGAGTCGGTTAAATCAAGTGGCATGGGGTTTGTTCAGTGTTCAGGTGGTGTCCCGAAAATCGTTTCGCGAGCAGGCTCGCTCCCACAGAGATTTTCGGTGTGCCCACCATTGTGTCAACAAAACTGAAACCCTGTGGGAGCGAGCCTGCTCGCGAAGAGGCCGGAATATTCAACACAACCCGATCAGACCAGCGCCAAGCCTACCAGCACTGCAACTTCCAGCAACTCCAGCATCGCCCCTGCCGTATCGCCCGTCGTTCCACCGAGCCGCCGCAACATCACCTGACGCAGCCAGACAAACCCCAGCGCCGCCAACACCACCGCCACCACACCACTCAAACCGGCGATCAACACACAGGCCAATGCACTGACCGCCAACACCTGCCTGCCCGCCGAACGCGGAAGATGATCGGCCAATGCCTGGCCCAGGCCACCGGCACGCACATAGGGCGTGGTCAGGAACAAGCCGAGCAATGCGCTGCGACCGATCAACGGCACGATGATCAATGCCAGCGAATGCGGTTGCCCGATCAGCGCCAGCAGCGCGGTGAACTTGAGCAACAGCACCAGCACCAGCGTCACCACCGCGATCGGCCCGCTGCGCGGGTCTTTCATGATGGTCAGCGTACGCTCACGGTCGCCAAAACCGCCGAGCCAGGCATCGGCGCTGTCCGCCAGGCCATCCAGGTGCAACCCACCGCTGAGCAGTACCCACACGCTCAACAGTAACGCCGCATGCAGCAATGTCGGCGTGCCCAGCAGCAGCCAGTTGACTGCCCACAGTATCGCGCCAAAGAGTAATCCCACCAGCGGATAAAACAGCAGCGACCGCCCCAGTTCCCGGGGCTCAGGCATGCCGTGCAGGCGAATCGGCAGGCTGCTGAGAAATTGCAGGGCGATCCAGAATGGCAGCATGGTCAGAGCACTTCCTTCAATACGCCAGCAGACTCCAGCGTCAGCGAAAACAGTGCGCCATGCCCGACCTCAACGTTGAGCAGTTGCTCTCGCGGCAGCCCCCGGGCTTGTGCCAGCAACAGACGCATCACTCCACCGTGGCTGATCAGCAAAATGCGCTCACCGGCACAGGTCGCGTGCAATCGCTCCAGCGCTGCCAGCACCCGTGCCGAAAAGTCTGCAACCGGCTCACCCTGAGGCGGCGTGAACGAATACGGATCGGCCCAGAACAAACCCAGCGCCTGCGCATCGGTTTCCATCAACGCCGCCGCGCTCTGCCCTTCCCAGGCGCCGAAATGCAACTCTTGCAGGTCTTTATCCAGGTGCATCGGCACACCCGATTGCACACCGAGCTCTTCGGCAAACCGCGCACAACGCTGCAAGGGTGAACTGACCAGCCGATCCCATGGCCCTTGCCCGGCCACGGCAGCGCGCATCTGCGCCCAGCCCAAATCGGTCAACGCATCATCGATACTGCCGCGCAGACCACCACCGAGTTCGGTTTCACCGTGCCGCAACAGATCCACGCGCAAGGTCATACCGGTCGATCTGCCACGGCGGCTTCGGCGAAGGTCGCCATCTGCCCGTGCAGGTCGCAAGCCAGACGCAACAGCGGCACAGCCAACGCCGCGCCACTGCCTTCGCCCAGGCGCAGGCCAAGCTCGAGCAATGGCTGCGCCTTCAGGGTTTCCAGCACATGACGATGCCCCGGCTCGGCGCCGCGGTGACCGAACAACAGCCACTCACGGCATTCAGGATTCAAGCGCACCGCCACCAGCGCCGCAACGCTGCAAATGAAGCCGTCCACCAGCACCGCGACACCCTCCTGGGCACAGGCGAGATAGGCACCGACCAGCGCGGCGATCTCAAAACCGCCGAGGTTGAACAGGGTCTGCAAGGCATCGCCACGCTGCGCACCATGCAATGCCAAGGCGCGTTCGATCACTTGGGCCTTGTGGCTGACACCTTCAGCATTGAGCCCGGTGCCTGGCCCAGTCAAATGGCCCACCGGGCAATCGAGCAGCGCAAACGCCAGGGCGCTGGCAGCGCTGGTGTTGCCGATGCCCATTTCGCCACCGATAAACAACTGCGCACCGGTAGCCATTGCCCGCTGCACGCTGTCACGGCCGGCCTGCAAGGCGAGTTGCCCCTGGGCTTCGGTCATGGCCGGTCCCTGGACAAAATTCGCCGTACCCGGGCCGACATTCAGGTGCCGCACGCCCGGCAAGTTCAGCGACGGCGTCACCGTGCCGAGGTCCACCACCTCAAGGGAAGCGCCCAACTGCCGCGCCAGTACGCTGATCGCCGCACCGCCGTTGACGAAGTTGTGCAGCATCTGCCCGGTCACTTCCTGGGGAAACGCCGACACACCCTCAGCGACCACACCATGGTCGCCGGCAAAAATCGCGATCCACACCTGCTCCAGACTCGGCTTGACCCGCCCCTGCAAACCCGCCAGTTGCACCGCCACCGATTCCAGCTGACCGAGGGAGCCGGCCGGCTTGGTCAGTTGCTGCTGCCGCGCCTGCGCCTGTTCGACCGCTTGGGTATCGACCGGCTTGCACGGGTTCAGCCACCAGGATTGAGTCATAACGCAGTTCCTTTCAGAGTCAGGGGCAGGCCGGCGACGGTCAGGACGACACGCTGACAGCGCTCAGCCAGAGCTTGATGCAGCCAACCGGCTTCATCGACATAGCGGCGAGTCAATTCGCCCAGCGGCACGACACCCATTCCGGTCTCGTTGCTGACAAAAATGATTTCACCCGGCAGCGACACCAGGCAGCCCAGCAAGGCATCACGTTCGGCTTGCAAGCGCCCGGCATCGTCGAGCATCAGCAGATTGGTCAGCCACAGGGTCAGGCAATCCACCAACAGGCAACCGTCGGCACGGGCGGATTCGCGCAGCACCCGGGCCAGTTCCACCGGTTCTTCGATCAATGCCCATTCGGCAGGACGACGGGCGCGATGATGGGCCACCCGCTCGCTCATTTCTCCATCGAGTGGCTGGCTGGTGGCGATGTAGGTCACGGCCAGCGCGCTGTCGATGGCGAGTTTTTCAGCCAGACGACTCTTGCCGGAGCGGGCGCCGCCGAGGATCAGTTGGAGCATTGCTTATTCCTTAAAATCTTCGGGGAGGCGACTGGCCCCTTCGTCGGAACGCCGCCCGGGACAAGCCCGCTCCTACAGGGTTACGAGGTGTACTCAAATCTCATGATCAACCCAAATCTCTGTGGGAGCGAGCTTGCTCGCGATGGGGCCACAACAGCCACCTCAGAACCCACAGAGCTGACGAAGCAGAGAAGTATCCAGATGCTTCTCCACCAGATCCGCCAGCCGTTCGATATCACGCTCGCGCAAGGCGTGGTAATCCACCGCCTGCACCTCCTGCAACCCGGCCCAGCGCAGCAGCGCACTGCACGCTGCCGGGGACTCGAACAACCCGTGCAAATAGGTGCCGAAAATCTGCCCGTCAACACTTTGCGCACCATCACAGCGGCCGTCATCCAGATGCACGGCGGTATGTTCCAGCGCCGGTCCGGTGGTCACGCCGGCATGAATTTCATAGCCTGATACCGGCGCATCTTCCAGCGCCAGGCGACCACGCACATTGCGTAACTGTTTCTCTTGTTCGAGCCGGGTGTGGAGCGCCAGCAGCCCCAACCCGGCACTGGAACCCGGCGCACCTTCGAGGCCCAGCGGATCATGCACCTGCTCACCGAGCATCTGCAGACCGCCACAGATCCCCAGCAGCTTCCCGCCGTAACGCAGATGCCGGGCGATGGCGGTGTCCCAGCCGTTGGCCCGCAGGTAAGCGAGGTCGCTGCGCACACTTTTCGAGCCGGGAAGGATGATCAGGTCGGCGGGTGGAATCGCCTGGCCGGGGCCGATGAATTGCAGGTCCACTTGCGGATGCAGACGCAGCGGATCGAAATCGGTGTGGTTGCTGATGCGCGGCAGCACCGGCACCAGCACTTTCAGCACCTGTTCGGCTTTGTCGGTCTGGCGTTGATCGATGCCGTCCTCGGCCTCCAGGTGCAGATCCATCACGTACGGCAGCACGCCGATCACCGGTTTGCCGGTGCGCTCTTCGAGCCAGTCGAGACCGGGTTGCAGCAACGCGATGTCGCCACGGAAACGATTGATGACGAAGCCTTTGATTCGCGCCTGTTCGCTCGGCGACAGCAGTTCGAGGGTGCCTACCAAGTGGGCGAAAACCCCGCCGCGATTGATATCGGCGATCAGCAGCACCGGGCAATCCACCGCTTCGGCAAAGCCCATGTTGGCAATATCGCCGGCCCGCAGATTGATTTCCGCCGGCGAGCCTGCACCCTCGACCATCACCAGCGGATACGCCGCGCTCAAGCGCTCGTGGGAGGCCAGCACCGCTTGCATGGCGATGGTTTTGTAGTCGTGATAGGCGACGGCGTTCATGGTGGTGACGGCGCGGCCATGGATGATCACCTGAGCGCCGGTATCACTGTTGGGCTTGAGCAACACCGGGTTCATGTCGGTGTGCGGTTCGAGGTGCGCGGCCTGGGCCTGGACCGCCTGGGCGCGGCCGATCTCGCCACCGTCAGCGGTCACCGCACTGTTGAGTGCCATGTTCTGCGGCTTGAACGGCACCACCCTTATGCCCTGACGTGTGACCCAACGGCACAGCGCGGTTACCAGCGTGCTTTTACCGGCATCCGATGTGGTGCCCTGCACCATCAGCGTGGTCATTGGTTTTCCTTGGCGAAATCTTCGAACGCCCGCGCCAGTCGTACCCAGGCGATTTCGTCACCGGGCAAGCCGAAGCGCAGGCTGCTGTTGTGCGTGAACAACCGCAGGAGAATGCCGCGCCGGGCCATGAATTCATGCAGCTCTTCGGCGCGCTCGGTGATCAGCCACTGGAACAGCGCACAGCCGCCCTGAGGCTCGAAGCCATGTTGCGCCAACAACGACGCAAGGCGCTCGCTGGCCTCTTCGGCGCGCACTCGTTGCCGCGTTTGCCCCTCGGTATCGCGCAGGCAGGCCTGGCCCACTACCCGGGTTGCCCCGCTCACGGCCCACGGTCCCACTTGTTCAGCCAGTAACTTGAGCAACTTGCGCTCGGCTAGCACAAACCCCAGGCGCACTCCGGCCAGGCCGAAAAACTTGCCGAAGGAGCGCAAGACGATCAATCCGACTTGATGGGCAAACGGCGCCAGGCTCAGATGCGGCGTGTTATCCATGAACGCTTCGTCCACCACCAGCCAGCCACCGCGCTGGGCCAGCCGCGTGTGCCAGTCGAGCAGGCGACTGGGGGTGAGGTTCAGGCCCGTGGGGTTATTCGGATTGACCACCACCAGCACGTCAAAACTGTCGATAAAGAAGTCGACTTCGTGCTCCAGCACTTCACGCACGATGTAGCCGTTACGACGCCACGCTTCAGCGTGCTCGGCATAACACGGCGACAGCACGCCGACCTTGCCGGCCCGACGTAATCGCGGCAGCAGCTGGATTGCCATTTGCGAACCGGCCACAGGCAATGCCTGCAAGGTGCCGTAGTAATCACAGGCGGCCTGCTCCAGGCCATCGTCCGCTTCCGGCAAACGGGCCCAGGCCCGCAACGGAATATCCGGCACCGGGAACGGCCAGGGCGCAAGGCCCGTCGACAGGTCCAGCCAGTCGGCTTCATCTATGCCGTATTCGAGCGCCGCCTTGCGCAATCGCCCACCGTGCTCAAGCATAAAATTCGGCCCCCAGGCAGAGAATCAGCAGCCATAACCATACCCCGCGCTGGACCAATTGCCAGCCCCGGTCAATGGAGTCGGCATCCGCCGGTACGCCTTCGCCCAACTGCGGACGCTGATGCAATTCGCCGTGATAAATCGCCGCCCCGCCCAACTCGACACCAAGGGCACCCGCCCCTGCCGCCATCACCGGGCCGGCGTTCGGGCTGTCCCAGGTCGGGCCCTGGGTGCGCCAGCATTTCAACGCCAGCCGGGTTTTGCCCAGCAGCGCGTAAGTCAGTGCCACCAGGCGCGCAGGTATGTAATTGAGCACGTCGTCGACCTTCGCCGCCGCCCAACCGAACCGTTCGAAGCGCTCATTGCGATAACCCCACATCGCATCCAGCGTATTGCTCAGGCGGTACAGCACCACACCCGGCGCACCCGCCACAGCAAACCAGAACAATGCGGCGAACACTGCGTCGCTGCCATTTTCCAGTACCGACTCGGTGGCGGCACGGGCGACTTCGGTTTTATCCAGATCACTGGTTTTACGGCTGACCAGATAACTCACGCGTTTGCGCGCTTCATCCAGATCATCGCCGCGCAATGCCTTGGCCACAGGCGTGACGTGCTCACCGAGGCTGCGCATGCCGAGGGCGCAATAGAGCGCGAGAATCTCGATGATCCAGCCGACATAAGGTGCCCAGGACAAAGCCGTGACCAACAGCGTCAGCGGCAACACGGCGATCACCCACGCGGTGACGCCATGACTGCGCCAGCCGCGACCGCCGCCGTTGAAACGTTGCTCGATGCGGTCGGCAAAACGGCCGAACGCCACCAGCGGATGCCAGCGTTTGGGCTCGCCCAGCAGCGCATCCAGCGCAACCGCGGCGACACTCAACAACGCCACACTCATTGACTTACTCCCCAATAATTTTCATACAGCAATTCATGTAGCGGACGCGCCTGCGCCCAGCCTTCGAGCACCAGCATCGGTGCCGGATAGAACGCCTTCACCGGCCCCAGGCACAGCACGGCCAGAGGCTTGGCTCCAGGTGGCAATTTCAACAAATCGGCCAGGGCTTGCGGTTCGAACAGCGACACCCAGCCCATGCCCAGCCCTTCGGCGCGGGATGCCAGCCACAGGTTCTGGATCGCACAGGACAGCGAGGCCATGTCCATTTCCGGCAACGTGCGGCGGCCGAAGATATGCTGCTCGCGGTCCTCCATCAGTGCGGCGACCAGTACCTCGGCGCAATCGTTGATGCCTTCCACTTTGAGCTTCATGAACTCATCGCTGCGCTCGCCGAGGGCCTCGGCGGTGCGGATACGCTCCTCTTCCACCAGGGCCTGGATTTGCCCACGCAAAGTGCGATCACTGATGCGGATGAAGCGCCAGGGCTGCATCAGGCCGACACTTGGGGCCTGGTGTGCGGCCTCGAGCAGGTGCCGCAGCAATTCGGGCTCGACGGTGCCGCCGCTGAAGTGGCGCATGTCGCGGCGTTCGGCGATGGCACGATAGACCGCTGCGCGTTCGGCTTCAGAGAATGCGTTGTCGCTCATGGCCTCTTCGCGAGCAGGCTCGCTCCCACAGTTGATGGTGTGTTGCCTGAAGAAACGCATTCCCCTGTAGGAACGAGCCTGCTCGCGATTACGGTCTCAAGGTCCGGCGCAAACAGCGCGGCAATCGCCGAAGGGTTCGACGGGAAATAAAAATGCACGTAAGAGGCGGTCATTCGCCCCTCTCGGTAGACCGCCTCTGCCCCGCGCCCGCCATTCGGGCTCAAGCCACGGGCTATCGGCGCCAGCTCTGTGGTGGTCAGCGAATGGTGATAGGTGTGCCCGCGCAACGAGCCTTCCGGCAGTTCCACCGCTTGCAACGCCAGCGCGGCCAGACGCTTTTGCATGACCGCATCACCGGCCAGCAAGCCAACCAGTTCGGCGCGAGTGCCCTCGACATCGGTCAGGGAATCGAGCAGATACAGCATGCCGCCACACTCGGCGAGCAACGGTTTGCCTGCCCGGTGGTGGGCACGAATTGCATCGAGCATCGCGGTGTTTTGCGCCAGCGCGACATGGTGCAGCTCCGGGTAACCACCCGGCAGATACAGGCTGTCGGCCTCCGGCAATGCACGGTCGCGGATCGGCGAGAAGAACGACAACTCGGCGCCCATCGCCCGCAGCAAATCCAGGCTCGCGCCGTAGGTGAACGCAAAGGCTTCATCACGGGCGACGGCAATGCGCACACCGGCCAACAGCGGTTCGTCCGAGATGACATCAGGGGCGGCGAACTCGACCGCCGGTGGCAGCGCGACCTCACAACTGCTGGCCAGGGCATCGGCGGCCGCATCGAGGCGCAGGTCGAGATCGTTCAACTCACTGGCCTGCACCAGCCCCAGGTGTCGGCTCGGCAGTTCGATCCCGGTTTCCCGGGACAGCGCGCCGTACCAGCGCAAACCTTCAGTCAGGCTGCCTTCGAGCAGTTGCGCGTGGCGCAGCGTGCCGACGCGATTGGCCAGCACGCCGGCAAACGGCAAGTCCGGCTGATAACGCGCCAGCCCCAGGGCCAGGGCGCCAAAGGTCTGGGCCATGGCGGTGCCATCGATCACCCCCAGCACCGGCACACCGAAATGCCGCGCCAGATCGGCGCTCGACGGCGTACCGTCGAACAGCCCCATGACACCTTCGATCAGGATCAGGTCGGCTTCAGCGGCGGCTTCCCACAGCAGCCGCCGACTCTCTTGCTCACCAACCATCCACATGTCCAGTTGATACACCGGCGCACCGCTGGCGCGCTCGAGGATCATCGGATCGAGAAAATCCGGGCCGCACTTGAACACACGGACCTTGCGCCCCTGATTGCGATGCAATCGGGCCAGCGCCGCGGTGACGGTGGTCTTGCCCTGGCCGGAAGCCGGCGCGGCAATCAGTACCGCCGGGCAGTGCCGAGGCTGACTCACAATTCGACGCCTTTCTGCGCTTTGATCCCGGCTTGAAAGGCGTGTTTGATCACGCCCATTTCGGTGACGGTGTCAGCCATCTCGATCATTTCCGGTTTGGCGGCACGACCGGTGACCACCACGTGTTGCATTGGCGGCCGGGCCTGCAAGTCGCTGAGCACCTGATCGAGATCGAGGTAGCCGTGCTTGAGGGCGATGTTCAGCTCATCGAGCACCACCAGACCGATGGACGGATCGCGCAGCAGTTGCTGCGACACCGCCCAGGCGGCTTCGGCGGCGGCGATGTCACGCTGGCGGTCCTGGGTTTCCCAGGTAAAACCTTCGCCCATCACATGAAAGCGCACCTGCTCGGGAAAGCGCCGGAAGAACAGCTCTTCTCCGGTGCTGTTGCGGCCCTTGATGAACTGCACTACGCCGCATTGCATGCCATGCCCCATGGCGCGGGCGAGCATGCCGAAGGCCGAACTGCTCTTGCCCTTGCCGTTACCGGTCAGCACCAGCAGCAGGCCACATTCGTTCGGGGCATTGGCGATGCGCTCGTCAATCACGGCTTTTTTGCGCTGCATGCGCGCCAGGTGGCGTTCGTCACGATCGGGGGTATCAGTCATGGGGGGAGCTCTCCGTTGAGGCAGGAATAACGGCGGGCAGGCACAAGAATAGAAGGCAACTAAGCCTGGCATCGCCCACCGTGATGCCGCTGGATGAATCAGGCCGGTCTCCGGGCTCATGAGTGGCCTGGGGGCCAGACTGTGCGCCTTCCCGCATCGAATCGAATCGACACAGTGGCATCAGACACAGTTTTCACTCATTTACCGTTGCGGGGGCAGCGCCGGAATTGCGGGCCTTCGACCAACAGAAGGACTCACTCACCGGCTTCCCTGTTTCACTCTGTCGACCCAAGTCACAGAGCACCTGAAACAAGCCGCGAAGGTTAGAGGGTTGGGGGTGGAGCGTCAATTAAAGCCGGGAGGCCACTTGCCGAATAACTGCCGTCGATCAATAAACTGACGTCAATCTTGTGCCACGCTCTCAGCAGTGATATCAAAGAGCCACAACCTCACAACACAACAACAAGGGTGAGCCCATGCAAGGCATGATCATCAGCAATCCAAAGCTGGAATTCCTGCGCCCGGTGCTCGAGCGCTGGTTCGAATGCATCGACCGCTACAACGCCGTCCGCGGCGATGGCGACACACCGTACTGGCACGACGAAAAGGCCAATCTCGGACTGCTGTCTGCCGCCGCCTGGATGGCCGAGATGGTCACGCTGCAACAGACGCCAACCCGTAAACAGACCGAAGAAGGCGAGCGCAACGGCCGTGCCGACCTGTTCCTCGCCTCGCCCGAAACCCGCGCTTACATCCAGACCACCCAGCGCTGGCCACGGGTCAACAGCCTCAACCTGAGCCAGGCCCTGCTCGACATCGTCAGCGATGCGAAGCGCGTGAGCCACGCCAGCGACCTGAAACTCGGCTGCCTGTTCGTCGCCCCGCAAAAAGCCCAACAAGGCGCCACGCCGGAAGAACTCCAGGACATGGTCGACGACCTGCAAAAGGAGCACACCTGCGCGGTCGCCTGGTATTTCCCATACGCCTATCGCAAATTGCGCAACGAAGCCGGCAACTATCACCCCGGTATTGCGGTGCTGTTCAAGGAAGCTCGCGGCTGAGGCGTTGAACCATCGCACGACAACGCTTCTCTATGATTGGAACAAGGCATTCATAGGGAAGACCAGCATGCGCATGCCCCCGCTCACTCTCGTTATCGCGCTCTGCACAGGGCTCGCCGCTTGTGGCGAGACCTCCCGCCTGCAGGTCTCCGACGGCACCGGCCCATCCCCTCAACTACCAGAACCCGACAAGACCCTGGTTCCGACCGTGAACATCGCCCCGGCCATCGGTTGGCCGCAGGGCGCAAAACCTGTCGCCGCCCCGGGCACTCAAGTGGCCGCCTTTGCCGAAGACCTGGATCACCCCCGCTGGCTTTATGTGCTGCCCAATGGCGATGTGCTGGTGGCGGAGACCAATGCACCACCCAACCCCGAAGACAGCAAAGGCATTCGCGGCTGGGTCGCGAAGAAAGTCATGGAGCGCGCCGGGGCCGGCGTGCCCAGCGCGAACCGCATCACTTTGCTGCGCGACAAGGACCACGATGGCGTCGCGGAAACCCGCACGGTGTTTGTGCAAAATCTCAACTCGCCCTTCGGCATGACGCTGGTCGGCAATGACCTGTATGTGGCCGATACTGATCGCCTTCTGCGCTTTCACTATGAAAGTGGCGAAACGCAGATCCAGTCACCACCGATCAAGGTGATTGACCTGCCGGGCGGCCCGTTGAACCACCACTGGACCAAAAACGTCATCGCCAGCAAGGACGGCAGCAAGCTCTACGTCACCGTAGGCTCCAACAGCAACGTCGCGGAAAACGGCATGGACAAGGAATCGGGTCGCGCAGCGATCTGGGAAGTGGATCGCGCCACCGGCCAGCACCGGATCTTCGCCTCCGGCCTGCGCAACCCCAACGGCATGGCCTGGGAGCCGCACAGTGGTGCACTGTGGACTGCGGTCAACGAGCGGGATGAAATCGGCAGTGATCTGGTACCGGACTACATCACCTCGGTGAAAGACGGCGCTTTTTATGGCTGGCCGTACAGTTACTACGGCCAGCATGTCGATGTTCGCGTCGACCCACAAAACCCGGATCTGGTGGCCAAGGCCATTGCCCCGGACTACGCCGTCGGCCCGCACACGGCGTCGCTGGGCCTGACCTTCGCCGCAAACAGCAAGCTGCCGGCGCCCTTCACCCAAGGGGCATTCATCGGTCAGCACGGCTCGTGGAACCGCAAGCCCCACAGTGGTTACAAAGTGATTTTCGTGCCCTTCAGTGCGGGCAAACCCGCAGGAAAACCGGTTGACGTGCTTACCGGTTTCCTCAACGACAAGGAACAAGCCATGGGTCGCCCGGTGGGCGTGGTGATCGACCGGCAAGGTGACCTGTTGGTGGCCGATGATGTGGGGAACAAGGTGTGGCGGGTGTCGGCAGTAAAATAAATTCCAACTGCCACCCTATTCCCCTGTGGGAGCGGGCTTGCTCGCGAAGGCGGTGTATCAGTCAACAGATGTGGCGTCTGACATTGCGCATTCGCGAGCAAGCTCGCTCCCACATTGGATCGGAGTCAGTGCTTACCTTTTTCGACACAGGGTCAAACCATCGCCCAACGGCAACAACGACAAATCCACCCGCGCATCGTCTTTCAAGGCCCGGTTGAGCGCCTGGATCGCCCGGGTGTCCGCGCTCTCGGGACTGGCCTCGAGCACGCGCCCGCTCCACAGGGTGTTATCGAACACCGCCAACCCACCAACCCGCAGCAATCCCAGGGCGTGTTCCAGATAACTCGGGTAGTTGGCCTTGTCGGCATCGATGAACACCAGGTCGTACTGCTCGCCCTGCCCTTGTCGCTCAAGCTCGGCGAGGGTTTCCAGCGCCGGGGCCAGGCGCAGGTCAATCCGTCCGGCGAGCCCCGCCTCCTGCCAGTACCGTCGTGCGATGGCGTTATAGTCGCCGGGGATATCACAGCAAATCAGCGAGCCGTCAGCCGGTAATGCCGACGCCATGCACAGGGCGCTGTAACCGGTGAAAGTGCCGACTTCGAGCAAGCGCCTGGCCCCCGTCAGTTTCACCAGCAAAGCGAGAAACTGCCCCTGCTCCGGCGCCACCTGCCAACGTGCCATCGGCAGCGCCTGGGTCTCATCGCGCAAGCGCTTGAGCAGTGGCGTTTCGCGCAGGGAGACATCAAGCAGGTATTGGTACAGGGCGTCGTCGAGATTAAGCGTGCGAGCAGTCATGACCAGCAACTCCGGACGTTACGGGTTGCGCGCCAGATGTTCAGGCTGCAGAACACGTTTGGCGCTCAGATACGCTTTTTGCCAATAGGCCTTGGACAAGCTGTCGAGCTTCACGGTGCCGCCGGTGGCCGGTGCGTGGACGAAGCGCCCTTCTCCCACGTAGATGCCGGCATGACTGACCTGGGAACCGCCATTGGTGGCAAAGAAAATCAGGTCACCGGTTTGCAGGCCTTCCTTGCCCACACTCGCCGCTTGCATGGAGATCATTTCGCGAGTGGTGCGCGGCAGGGAAATACCGGCGACATCGCGGTACACATAACCGATCAGGCCGCTGCAATCAAATCCGGAATCCGGCGTATTACCACCCCAACGATAAGGCGTGCCCACCAGGCCGAGCGCGCGAAACAGCACGTCTTCCGCCTCGGGCGAAAAAGCTTGTGAGGATCCGAATACGATGGGCGCGCGAACCACCTGCACTGGTGGCGGTGTGCGGCTGGCGCAGGCACTGAGCAGCGCTGCGAAGAACATGATTGCGAGGCGGGCCGACGTCGTCATAAGCAGAGCATCCTGATCTGGCTGCGGCTTTTTCTGCGGAGAGCGCAGAAAAGAAAACCGCCTGCGTTGGACGCAGGCGGTTTGCCATCATTTGTAGATCAAGATTCTAGCGGGTATACGCCAAACTTCAAGTAAGACTTTAAGTTCGCCCTACAAACTGTCCGCTTATTTACGTGCAGTGACGATTGGCGACGCGCTAGGTGCCATCGCCAGGGCGCGCTTGGCTTCGATGAAGGTCTTGTTCCAGTAACTGTCGCCCAGGCTATCGATGCGCACACCACCGCTGCGGCGGCTGCTGGAGTGGATGAACTGGTTGTCACCCAGGTAGATCCCGGCGTGACTGACACGGCCACGACGGCCATTGGTTGCGAAGAACAGCAGGTCGCCCGGCTCAAGCTTGCTGCGCGAGACCAGCGGAGCGTCCACGTTGATCATTTCGCGGGTGGAGCGTGGCAGGTTCATGCCCGCTTCTTCGCGAAACAGGTAACCGATGAAACCGCTGCAATCGAAGCCGGCTTCAGAAGTACCGCCGAAACGGTAACGGGTACCGATCAGGGACATGCCACGTTCGAGGATGCTGTCGGCCAGAACCGGAAGCTGGTAGGACTTGCCGCCAGCGAAGTCTGCGAGTTCTTTTTCGGTAGCCAGCTCTTCCTGAAAGAGAGCGGAAGACTGGGCAGTAACGGAGTTTTTAACCTGCTGTTGTTGCTCTTGCTGAGACACCGGAGTGTGGGCAGCGCAACCGAACAACAGGGTGACGAGTGCGAGAGGCACGAGGGGTGCGAAGCGGTTTAGCATGGGCACGACCGTGGCTGATAGTTGTAAAGAAGCCGAGACTATGCCCGCTATCATCCTGATTTGCAAATTCAATCGATCTTTTTGTGACTTATCCGTTTCCCGTTTACATCTAAGCGCTTAAGCCCATTTTAAACATACGCGCAGCCTGCAACAGGGCAGCAAAGCGGGGGTTTGTGCTGTCCGAAATACGCCGAACTGGCTAAAAGCCCCGGATTCAACGGGGTTACCAGCCGAGGGTTTCTTTCAAAAACGGGATTGTCAGCTTGCGCTGAGCCTGGAGCGAGGCCTGATCGAGACGCTCGAGCAGCTCGAACAGCGCACTCATGCTGCGGGTACCGCGAGTCAAAATGAAATGCCCGACTTCGTCGGTCAGGTGTAGTCCGCGACGAGATGCGCGCAATTGCAGGGCGCGCAATTTGTCCTCATCGGAAAGCGGGCGCATCTGGAAGATCAAGGCCAGGGTCAGGCGCGACTTGAGATCCGCCAGTTTCACCGGCAACTCACGGGGGGATGTCGACGCGGCAATCAGCAAGCGTCGGCCGCTGTCGCGCAAGCGATTGAACAGATGGAACAGCGCCTCTTCCCAGTCCGCCTTGCCGGCAACTGCCTGCAGGTCATCGAGACAGACCAGTTCGTATTGTTCAAGGTTGTCGAGAATTTCGATACCGCGATCGAGCAGCTCGGCCAGCGGCAGATAGACCGCAGGTTCCCCCAATTGCTCGAAGCGCAGGCAGGCGGCCTGCAACAGATGCGTACGCCCTACCCCATCCTTGCCCCAAAGGTATATCAGGCTCTCGGTCCAGCCGGCGTCGGCTTCGCACAGCCGCTCGACATAGCCGAGTGCAGCGGCATTGGCGCCTGGGTAGTAATTGATAAAGGTGGCGTCGTCACGCAGACGCACACCTAGGGGCAGCTGAATCGGTTTCATCCTGACTGAACAGTTCCAAAGGAACCGTTAGTGGCCTCTGTGTAAAGTTTGCGAAGTTTATACCCGTGAGCCGGGCCGCACAATGCGACAGACCACAAGCAAAATCAAAGGTTTGCGTTAATGCACCGGTTTTATGACAGTTTCTTTGGCGGTGCATGTGACAGTCGCGCGATGCAAGCAGGCTGACCCGGCATGAACCCGGTCAACTCGCCATCACCCATCGACGCCCCTCACTACTCCGGCTCGTCGATACTCCCGTAGATTTCAGAATCCTTATACAAATCACGCACATGGCGCACCAGCACCATGATCACCGCCGCGACCGGCAATGCCATTAGCACACCGGTAAAGCCAAACAGCTCACCACCGGCCAGAATCGAGAAAATCACCGCCACCGGGTGCAGGCCAATCCGGTCACCCACCAGCAACGGCGTCAGCACCATACCCTCCAGCGCCTGGCCGACCATGAACACCGCGACAATACCGAGCATCGGGTAAAGATCACCACCGAACTGGAACAACCCCGCAAGCAGCGCCGCGCCAATGCCGATGATAAACCCCATGTACGGCACGATCGCCGCCAGACCGGCAATCACGCCAATCAACAAGCCCAGTTCCAGCCCGACCAGCATCAGGCCCGCGGCGTAGATCACACCCAAGGCCACCATCACCAGCAACTGTCCGCGAACGAAGGCTCCGAGCACTTCGTGGCATTCACCCGCCAGGGATACAGCGCGCGCTTCACGATCACGGGGCAGCAAGCTGCGGATCCTGGACATCATCAAGTCCCAATCGCGCAACAGATAGAAGCTCACCACCGGGATCAGCACCAGATTCGCCAACCAGCCAATCAGCGCCAACCCCGAGGCCGTGGCATGGCTCAACACGACACCGACAATATCAGTGGTCTGACTCATATGCTCGCTGATGGCGGCCTTCAGCCTGTCGAACTTCCAGAAACCTTCCGACAGGCCGAACTTCGATTGCACCCAGGGCAACGCCGTGTGCTGCAGCCAGTCGAGCATCTGCGGGGCCAGCTCATACAAACGAAACAACTGCCTGGCGAGCAACGGCACCAAGACCAACAGCAGCGCGGTGAAGATCAATGTAAACAGGGTAAACACCGCCACGACACCCCAGGTTCGAGACAGGCCTGCCTTCTCCAGCCGATCCACCAGCGGGTCGAACAGGTAGGCCAACAGCAGCGCCACCAGGAACGGCGTCAGGATCGGATGCAACAACCAGACAAACGCACACAGCAGGGCCACCCCACCGAGCCAGAACCAACGCCGCGTATCGGCCATGAACCACTCCATTGCTTCTATATAAAGAAAGAAAAACTACCAGCGAAAACGCAGTTGCGGTGTCGGGGCTGGCGCCGGGGCAGGCACCGCACCACCGGCGGCAGGTTGAACCGGCACTGCCGGGGCTGGTGCCTGACCCGCCGGTGCCTCCTGCAGCCTCGCCAGCGACAGTTGTGCACGCAGTTGATCGGCGCTGCCATTGACCCTGTAGACAATCCGGTCGCCGTCGACACTTTGCACACGCCCGCCAAATGGCTCCAGCAAGCGCCCAAGGGACGCGTAGTGCTCAAGATTCATGCCTTGCACCTCCAGCAATTGCTCACTCGAAGCACCGGCCCTGGCAACAAACCGCGGCGCCAGGCGCTCATTGACCGCCAGCATCACCGCATCGGCCACGGCGGCCTGATCGGCGCCTTGCACGCTGCCGGCCTCTTTTTTATCCCCCAGCCACAATTGCCACTTGGCTTGCCACTGCCCGCCCTCCTCCTTGGCGTGTACCGCGAGCAAGGCGTCGGCGTTGTAGCGCTCCGAAGCGGCATTCAAAGGCGCGGGATCTGCGCCTTCCAGATTCGGCGCGGTCGCGACGATCTGTTCGTTCAGGTCCGCCAATGGCAGGCGCAACGGCAAACCACGGTGTTGAGCAGCCCGACGCAACGGCGCCGCGCTGGCCTGACCGTCGCCCACCAGACTTGAGCCCTCGGTGGAGTCATTCAACCACCAGCCGAGGATCGACGGCCGATTGGCCCCCCACATCGCCAGGCCGGCGCGGCGCAAGGCCTGCTCGGTGGTGCCCGGATCGAAATCGACTTTCAGGACTTCCGGCGGCCCGGCATCAAAGCCGTATTGGCTGATGATCTGCTGCGGGTCTTTGCGAATCGCTGCCAGCCCCGGACTTTGAGCAGCCTTGGGGTCGCCGGTCAGGCGCAACACCAATGTGTCCAACGCACGTTGAGTCGCCTGGTCGCGCTCCTCGGGCGACTGGCCATTCACCGGCTCGCGTACCTGGTAAAGGCCTTTGACGGTTTCGGCATGACTGGCCAGGCTGACCACTGACAAACAACTCACAAGCAAGAATTTACAAAAACGCATGGAAGAATCCTGACGACGAGAGCGGCTGGAACAGACCGCATGAAAGCGATCGAGCAAGGCTGTGACCATTGCCCGACGCAAAACATTCACACGTTCCGGGTAAGTTTTCGCACTGTCATAACGATAGACGGTTAATCGCGACACCTTATACAGCCATGCAGGATGCCACCGACACCGCGCATTAACGGTTTTTTTTGAACGGATATGGCCCTGCTGTCGGCCTGAGGATGGCCGCTGCGGCTCAAGCCTGATAAAATCGCGCGCCTTCGCAGACCGGCAACAGCCGGGTAGTGTCCGAATAGCGCGCATGGCTCTCGCCTACGCAGTTTCGGCGTTCCCGATGAACTCGGTCGTTACCCAGAAATCCCCCCCTAAAGGCCTGGATCATGAGCAAGCAACCCTCCCTGAGCTACAAAGACGCCGGTGTAGACATCGACGCCGGCGAAGCATTGGTCGAACGCATCAAGAGCGTCGCCAAGCGCACTGCGCGCCCGGAAGTCATGGGCGGCCTGGGCGGTTTCGGCGCCCTCTGCGAAATCCCGGCCGGCTACAAGCAGCCTGTGCTGGTTTCCGGCACTGACGGCGTTGGCACCAAGCTGCGCCTGGCACTGAACCTGAACAAGCACGACAGCATCGGCATCGACCTGGTCGCCATGTGCGTCAACGACCTGGTGGTGTGCGGCGCCGAGCCGCTGTTCTTCCTCGACTACTACGCCACTGGCAAACTGAACGTCGACACCGCTGCCCAGGTAGTGACCGGTATCGGCGCTGGCTGCGAACTGTCGGGTTGCTCCCTGGTCGGCGGCGAAACCGCTGAAATGCCGGGCATGTACGAAGGCGAAGACTACGACCTGGCCGGCTTTTGCGTCGGCGTCGTGGAAAAATCCGAAATCATCGACGGCTCCAAGGTTGCTGCCGGCGATGCCCTGCTCGCCCTGCCGTCTTCCGGCCCGCACTCCAACGGCTACTCGCTGATCCGCAAGATCATCGAAGTGTCCGGCGCCGACATCGAAAACACCCAGCTCGACGGCAAGCCGCTGACCGACCTGCTGATGGCCCCGACCCGTATCTACGTGAAGCCGCTGCTCAAGCTGATCAAGGAAACCGGCGCGGTCAAAGCCATGGCCCACATCACCGGTGGCGGCCTGCTGGACAACATCCCGCGCGTTCTGCCAAAGGGCGCACAAGCCGTGGTTGACGTCGCGAGCTGGACCCGTCCTGCCGTGTTCGACTGGCTGCAAGAGAAAGGCAACGTTGACGAGAACGAAATGCACCGCGTGCTGAACTGTGGCGTGGGCATGGTCATCTGCGTTGCTCAAGAGCACGTTGAAACCGCGCTGAACGTGCTGCGTGAAGCAGGCGAGCAGCCTTGGGTCATCGGCCAGATCTCTACCGCTGCCGAAGGCGCGGCTCAGGTCGAACTGAAGAACCTCAAGGCTCATTGATGTCCCAGACCTGTGATGTGGTGGTGCTGTTGTCCGGCACCGGCAGTAACCTGCAGGCCCTGATCGACAGCACGCGGACCGGCGACAGCCCGGTTCGCATCGCTGCGGTGATTTCCAACCGCGCCGACGCCTACGGCCTGCAACGCGCCAGGGACGCGGGTATCGATACCCGCACCCTGGATCACAAGGCTTTCGAAGGTCGCGAGGCCTTCGACGCCGCGCTGATCGAACTGATTGACGCCTTCAACCCCGAACTCGTGGTACTGGCCGGATTCATGCGCATTCTCAGCGCTGGCTTCGTACGCCACTATCAGGGTCGCCTGCTCAACATCCATCCTTCGCTGCTACCCAAATACAAAGGGTTACACACTCATCAGCGCGCACTGGAGGCCGGCGACACCGAGCACGGCTGCTCCGTGCACTTCGTCACCGAGGAACTCGATGGCGGACCACTGGTCGTACAGGCTGTAATACCGGTAGAGTTACAGGATTCGCCGCAGAGTCTGGCGCAGCGAGTCCATGTTCAGGAACACCTGATCTACCCGATGGCCGTACGCTGGTTTGCTGAAGGTCGTTTATCACTCGGTGAACAAGGTGCTTTACTGGACGGACAGTTACTCGCGGCCAGCGGCCACTTGATTCGAACCTAGGAGATTTTATGCGTCGCGCCCTGCTCTTCGCTTGCGCTCTGTTCGCCCTGCCCTTCGCCCAGGCGGCAGAACTTCAACCTTTCTCCGCCAGCTACACCGCCGACTGGAAACAGCTGCCCATGAGTGGCACCGCCGAACGCAACCTGACCCAGGAAGCCGATGGCGTCTGGAAGCTCAGCTTCAAGGCTTCGATGATGATCGCCAGCCTGACCGAAGAAAGCACCCTGACCGTCGACAAGGACACCCTGCTGCCTAAGTCCTATCACTTCGAACGCGGCGGCCTGGGCAAGGCCAAAAAGGCTGACCTGGACTTCGACTGGACCACCAAAATGGTCACCGGCACCGATCGTGGTGACCCGGTCAAGGTTTCGCTGAACCGTGGCATGCTCGACAAATCCAGCTATCAACTGGCCTTGCAGCACGATGTCGCTGCTGGCAAAAAAAGCATGAGCTATCAGGTAGTCGACGGCGATGAAGTCGATACCTATGACTTCCGCGTGCTGGGCCCGGAAAAGGTTGACACCAAGGCCGGCAAGATCGACGCGATCAAGGTTGAACGTGTGCGCGACCCGACACAGAACAAACGCATTACCGTGATGTGGTTCGCCAAGGACTGGGATTACCTGCTGGTCCGCCTGCAACAGGTCGAAACCGACGGCAAGGAGTACAACATCATGCTCCTGGACGGCAAGGTCAACGGCAAGACTGTCAAAGGCAGCTGATCCGGATCGATGCCTGTAGGAGCGAGCTTGCTCGCGATGGACTTTAACGATGACTCGCCCTTGCGGATACACGCGGTGCCATTGAGATCATCGTCGGAGCGCCGCCCGGAGCAAGCTCACTCCTACAAATTGGAACACCCGACAAGCGCGATGGCTCTATACCTTCAAGGTCTTTTTTGATCGAATGAGTTTTCCTGTCGCCTGCGAGGTTTGCCATGACTGTTACCGTCAATACCGTTTCCGCCGAAGGTTTTCGCCACAGCGTACAAATCGATGACCACGAACTCTTCGCCGACGTGCCCATCACGGCCGGCGGTGATGGCTCTGCGCCGGAACCGCACGATTATTTCGATGCCGCGCTAGGCGCCTGCAAGGCCCTGACCCTGAAGCTGTATGCCAAAAAGAAGAACATCCCGCTGACCGGTGTCGGCGTGGAGGTCAAGCGCGACAACAGTCAGGAACAGAAAGGCCAATACGCGCTGCACGTCAAACTGACCCTCAAGGGCGTACTCACCGACGCCCAGCGCGAAGAGCTGCACCGCGTGGCTGATCGCTGCCCTATCCACAAGCTGATGACCACGTCTGAAGTCAGCATCGAAACGCATTTGTCCGAAGGCGCGTTCAGCCAATAGCGGCAAGGGCTGCGCAAGCGGGTTATGCTCGAACGCATTACCCGCTCAGCCTGGAACGCACCATGAACACTCCGCTCGTGATTCGCCCCCGCACCGAAGATGTCGAGGGCCAACCGATTCTTCGCCCGCTGCCATCGGCCAAGTGCCGCAGCGTCGGGCCCTTCGTGTTTTTCGACCACATGCTGGAAACCCGTTACCCACCGGGCAAAGGCATGAACATCCGCCAGCATCCGCACATTGGCCTGTCTACCCTCACCTATTTGTTCCAGGGGCAGATCCAGCACAAGGACAGCCTCGGTTCCGATCAAGTGGTCGGGACTGGCGATGTCAGCTGGATGACGGCCGGCAGCGCCATCGCCCACGTCGAACGCACGCCTGAGGCTTTGAAAGAAAGCGGCTTCACGATGCACGGCCTGCAGATCTGGCTGGCTTCGCCCAAGGACAAAGAGCGAGGTCCGGGGCATTACATTCACCATCCGGCGTCGACTTTGCCGGTCAGCGAAAACCTGGGGGTGAAGATCCGCATGATTGCCGGGTCGGGCTTTTGCCTGGAATCACCAGTGCCGGTGCTTTCTCCTACGCTGTACGCCGAACTGCACCTGCAAACGGCGACGACATTGCTGATCCCCACCGAGCATGAAGAACGTGCGCTGTATGTTCTGAGCGGCGAGGTGCAACTGGATGGCGAGCCGCTGGAGCCGCATTCGCTGGTGATACTGCCTGCCGGGGAAGAGATGACCCTGTTTGCTGAAAGCGACAGTCACGCAGTGTTGTTCGGCGGTGCACCGTTGGACGGGCCACGGCGGATCAACTGGAATTTTGTCGCGAGCGATCCGGCTGCTATCGATGAGGCACGCCGGCGTTGGGCGGCCGGGGACTGGCCGACGGTGCCCGGGGAAGTGGAGCGGATCGAACTGCCTTCGGCTTAGCGTCGTTCATTCAATTGCCATCGCGAGCAAGCTCGCTCCCACAGGGGAATGGAGTCGTACGCAATTCTTGCGGTCGACTCGGTCAACTGTGGGAGCGAGCTTGCTCGCGATGAGGTCGGCACTTACACCGGCCAAGCGTTAGTTGAAAACCGCAATCAACCCTTGAACACTTCATCCAGCAAGTTATGCATCGACGTGAAGGCCCGGGCAGCCACCTTCGCGTCATACATCATCATGCCCGGCACGTTGGCGTGCGGGTCGGTGAACGAATGGAACGCACCGCCGTAGCTCAGCAACTGCCAGTCCACACCGGCTGCGTTCATTTCATCTTCGAACGCCGGCAACTGCTCTTTCGGCACCAATGGATCGGAGGCACCGTGCAGCACCAGGACCTTCCCCTTGATGTTTTTCGCATCGGCCGGGTTTGGTGTGTCCAGCGTTCCGTGGAACGATACCGTCACTTTCACTGGTGCGCCGGTACGGGCGAGCTCCAGGGCGCAGCAACCGCCGAAGCAGAAACCGAAAGTGGCCAGTTTCGAAGTATCGACAGCCACTTCACCCTGACTCTGCAGCTGCTCGAACGCCACCTGCATGCGCTTGCGCAGTAATGGGCGGTCATTCTTCAACGGCATCATGGCCGCGCCGGCCTCGTCATTGTTCGTCGGACGAACCGATTGACCGTAAAGGTCTGCGATCAGTACCACATAACCCTTGGAGGCCACCGACTTGGCGATCTCCTCGGCACCGGCGCTGACGCCCATCCAGTTCGGCGCCATCAACAAACCCGGGCGCGGGCCTTTCTGGTCGGCATCGAAGGCCACACGGCTTTCGTAAGCCTGGCCGTCAATCCGATAGGCAACGGAACGTACAGTGATTTGGCTCATTTCTGACTCCTGATTTTTGAACACCAGAATGAAAAAACCCGCCGAAGCGGGTTTTCTGCAACCTAGTTAAGCCGACAGCTCAACCAACAGCTTGTTCAGACGGCGCACATAGGCCGCCGGATCTTTCAAACTGTCGCCGGCCGCCAGCGCCGCCTGATCGAACAGGATGTGCGTCAGGTCGCCGAAGCGCTCGTCACTCTGCTCGTTGTCGAGCTTCTCGATCAGCGGGTGAGCCGGGTTGAATTCGAAGATCGGCTTCGAATCCGGAACCTTCTGGCCGCTGGCTTCCAGGATCTGGCGCATCTGCAAGCCCAGGTCTTGCTCGCCGATGGCCAGGATCGCCGGGGAGTCGGTCAGGCGATGGGACACCCGAACTTCCGCAACGGATTCGCCCAGGGCGGTCTTCAGACGCTCGACCAGACCTTCTTTGGCCTTGGCGACTTCTTGCGCAGCCTTCTTGTCCTCTTCCGAGTCCAGGTTGCCCAGGTCCAGGTCACCGCGTGCCACGTCGACGAAGCTCTTGCCGTCGAAGTCGCTGAGGTAGCTCATCAGCCACTCGTCGATGCGGTCGGTCAACAGCAACACTTCGATGCCTTTCTTGCGGAAGACTTCCAGGTGCGGGCTGTTTTTGACCTGGGCGTAGGTTTCGCCGGTCAGGTAGTAGATCTTGTCCTGGCCTTCCTTGGCGCGCGCCAGGTACTCGGCCAGGCCAACAACCTGCTCGCCATCGTCACCAAGGGTCGAGGCAAAACGCAGCAGGCCGGCGATTTTTTCCTTGTTGGCGAAATCTTCTGCCGGGCCTTCTTTCATGACCTGACCGAAGTTTTTCCAGAAGCCCTTGTATTGCTCAGGCTCGTTCTTCGCCAGTTTTTCCAGCATGTCCAGAACGCGCTTGGTCAGCGCCGACTTCATGGAATCGATGATCGGGTCTTTCTGCAGGATTTCCCGCGATACGTTCAGCGACAGGTCGTTAGAGTCGACCACGCCCTTGATGAAGCGCAGGTACAGCGGCAGGAAAGACTCGGCCTGATCCATGACGAACACGCGCTGTACGTACAACTTCAGGCCTTTCGGCGCTTCACGCTGGTACAGGTCGAACGGAGCGCGGCTCGGCACGTACAGCAGTGAGCTGTATTCCAGCTTGCCTTCGACCTTGTTGTGGCTCCAGCTCAGCGGGTTTTCGAAATCGTGAGCGATGTGCTTGTAGAACTCCTGGTACTCCTCGTCCTTGATCTCGGTACGCGGACGGGTCCACAGGGCGCTGGCGCGGTTGACGGTTTCCCACTCAACGGCTGGCTTCTCCTCGCCTTCGGTGGCTGCCACTTCTTTCGGCAGTTCGATCGGCAAGGCAATGTGGTCGGAGTACTTCTTGATGATGTTGCGCAGGCGCCAGCCATCGGCGAACTCGTCTTCACCGGATTTCAGGTGCAGGACGATGCGAGTGCCGCGTTCGGACTTGTCGATGGTCGCAACTTCGAAGTCACCTTCGCCCTTGGACGACCAGTGCACGCCTTCGCTGGCAGCGCTGCCGGCACGACGACTGAACACATCGACTTTGTCAGCGACGATGAATGCGGAGTAGAAACCGACACCGAACTGGCCGATCAGGTGCGAGTCTTTCTTCTGGTCGCCGGTCAGGTGCTTCATGAAATCGGCGGTGCCGGACTTGGCGATGGTACCCAGGTGGGTGATCGCGTCTTCGCGGCTCATGCCGATACCGTTGTCTTCGAGGGTGACGGTTTTAGCGTCCTTGTCGAAGCTCACGCGGATTTTCAGTTCGGCGCCACCTTCCAGCAGCTCTGGCTTGGCCAGGGCTTCGAAACGTAATTTGTCGACAGCGTCAGAGGCGTTCGAGATCAATTCGCGAAGGAAAATTTCCTTGTTGGAATACAGCGAATGGATCATGAGATGCAGCAGTTGCTTCACCTCGGTCTGGAAGCCCAGGGTTTCCTTTTGAGTTTCCACACTCATGGTTATCAAACTCCAATCAGATGGCTTAAGCCGCGACCTTGAGGGTCGACGACGGGTTGTCCTCAGAGTTTGGGGCTGAGTTCAGGATTTCAAGGGCTCTTCGAGTTTGAAATGTGCGCGGGCCGTGGCAATGGGTTCGGCCTCAGTGCTTTGCCAGGCGGTAATCGCCACGTTGGCGACCCGGCGGCCCTGGCGGCAAACCTGGCATCGGGCCCAGGTATCGCGAAACTGCCCGGCACGCAGGTAATCCAGGGAGAAGTCGATGATCTTCGGCACCCCGGGCGTTCCGGTAAACACCAACAGGTGCAGTGCCGCGGCCAACTCCATGAACCCGGCGATCACACCGCCATGAATCGCCGGCAACAAAGGGTTACCGATGTTGTCCTTGTTCGCTGGCAGCTTGAACAGCAACTCATCTCCCACCCGTGAACATTCGACGCCGATCAGCCGGGCATAGGGAATCAGATCCAGCAGCGAGGCGTAATCGCCCTGCTCGCGGGCCTTTTGCAATTGGTCCTTCAGAGATTCGCTCATTGCGCACCTCCGGCAACCACGCCACCAAAGCCCTTGGTACCCTTGATGCCCTTGCCCATACGCATGAAAGTGCCCACCACATGGGCAATGGGTTGCCCGGGGTCATCCTGATAGGCGAAGCCACGGGCAAAAATCACGTCAGTGGTGACCCGATAGCATTGGGCAAAGCCGTAGACATCCTTATGCGGCTCGGCGGCGTGCATGTAGTCGATGCGCAGGTCGAGGGTCGGGCAGACCTCGAACTCCGGGAGCCCGCAGAGCGTCGCCATGCCACAGGCCGTGTCCATCAGCGAGGTCAACGCCCCGCCATGAATCACGCCGGTTTCAGGATTGCCGACGATCTGCGGGCTGTACGGCAGCACAATCGTCAGCCCTTCGCTGCTGGCGCTGTGAACGCTTAGTCCAAGTACCTGACAATGTCGCAGCGCCGACAGAAAGCGCGTCGCACGCTCAAAAACGGGATTTTCAGCCATTTGATAAAAACCCTTGTTTAAATCCGTACAGTGCAGTGGCGGTCCGGGTAAAAGTTCCGCATTAGAACAAACTTATATATCTGAAAGAATTAAGGAACTTAACGCTGATACTTGGGTTCTTAAGGCCAGTAGATGCTTTTCATCAGGAGAAACACCCCATGCGTAAGACTTTAGCTATTGCCTTGATGTTGACCGCTTCCCTCGGTCTCGCTGCCTGCGATAAAAAATCCGAGGACAAAGCTCAAGATGCTAAACAACAAGCTGAGCAAACCCAGCAAAAAATGAACGAAGCTCAGGATAAAGTGAACGACGCGGCGAAAGAAAACGCCGAAGCCGCCAAAGATCAGGCTGAACCGAACGCAGAAGCGCCAAAAGAGGCTGCTCCAGCTGCTCCAGCCGCTCCAGCCGCTCCGCAAGCGCCTAAGTACTAATCCGTTTTTTGTGTGATGAAAGAAAACCCGCCTGGTGCGGGTTTTCTTTTGTCTGCAAAAAAGCGATTAGAGAAAAATCGTGCGAAAAGTCGGACTAATCATCAACAACAAAAAACAGATTAATCCCACCAGCCAAACCAGACTGCGCTGCCGGGACAGATCCCTCCAGTAACACACTGGATAGCCAGCGCGGACGCCCAATCAGGCAGCGTCTTTATTCACCTCGGACGATGGCGCCTCTGTAGGGGTATAGACCATCACATCGAGAACGTCGGAGTGAAACTCGCGGCGATACAATACGAAGACCACACCGGCACTCATCAACATGAACAGCCATGGACTAACGAACCAGGCCAGCATGGTCATGCCGAAGTAATAAGAGCGCAGGCCAAAGTTGAACTGGTTGGCAGCCATGGAGATGACACGGGCTGCACGGGCGGCAAAGGCCCTGCGCTCCTGCTCGGACACATGGCGTTCACCGACCATCGGCGCCGACCCCACCAGTATCGCTGCAAAGTTGTACTGGCGCATGCACCAGCTGAACGTGAAGAACGCATAGACAAACACCAGCGCCAGGCACAGCAACTTGATTTCCGACATGCCCTGAGAAGCCTGCTGCACCATCGGGATATCCGCCAGCAACGATACCGCCCGCTCCGAAGCCCCCAACACCGTGAGAATACCGGCCAGGATAATCAACGTACTCGAGGCGAAAAACGAAGCGTTGCGCTCCAGATTGCCGATCACGCTGGCATCGGCGATGCGGTTGTCGCGCAACAGCATGCGACGCATCCAGTCTTCGCGATAAAGGTGCAGAACACTGGCCAGGCACGCCGTATCACGACCCTTCCATGTGGCATAGCGGGTGTAGCCGCCCCAGCAGATAACGAACCAGATAGCGGCAAGAATGTGGATCAGGTTGGCGTGGATGAACGACATGCAGGTCCTTGGGATGTATTTGTAGGAGCGAGCTTGCTCGCGAAGAACCTGAGAGCAACGCGCCTATCCAGAAATCACGCGCCATAGTTCACGACCTTCGCGAGCAATCGAGCGTCGACCGGCTGCTCCTACATCAATGGGTTTGGCAGTCTTTCGACGTTAGCCCGAAAAAAAAGACACTGCCTCAATCCCATAAAAAATGCCCCGTATCGATTGATACGGGGCATTTCTGTTTCTGCTCAAAACCCGCTTGTGGCAGGCCGTGAAGCGACTTAAGCCAAGGCTTCGGCGCGCTTGCCCAGCAGGCGATCGCAAACCACTGCGACCGCCAGTGTCATCACCGACGGCACCAGCCAGGCCAGGCCCTGCTCGCTCAGCGGCAGGTGGGCCATTTGCGTCGGCATCCAGTCCGCCAGACCTGCACCCTTGAGGGCGTCGATCAGGCCGAAGATGAACGACACCAGCATGACCGGGCCGAGGATACGACCCTGCTCATGCCAGAAGTCCTTGCAGAAGCTCAACGCCACCAGAACGATGCACGGCGGGTAGATCGCGGTGAGCACCGGGATCGAGAACGCAATCAGCTTGGTCAGACCCAGGTTGGACACCAGCAGGGAGAACGCAGCAAGGATGATGACCAGCGTCTTGTAGGACAGTGGCAGCACTCGGCTGAAGTACTCGGCACAGGCACAGGTCAGGCCGACCGCAGTCACCAGGCACGCCAGCGAAATCAGCACGGCCAGGAAACCACTGCCCAGCGATCCGAAGGTGTGCTGCACGTAAGCATGCAATACCGCCGCGCCATTGGTAGCGCCAGCGGCCACTTCGTGGCTGCCTGAACCCAGGCGGAACAGGCTGACGTAAACCAGCGCCAGGCCCACACCGGCAATCAGGCCGGCAATGATCGCGTAACGGGTGATCAGTGCGGGCGACTCGACACCGCGGGAACGGATGGCGTTGACGATGACGATGCCGAACACCAGGGCGCCCAGGGTATCCATGGTCAGGTAACCATTGATGAAGCCTTGGGAAAACGGCGCGGCCATGTATTCAGGGGTTGCTTGGCCAATGTCACCGGCCGGCAGGGCGAAGGCTGCGATACCCAGCACGGCCAGGGCGATGATCTTCAGCGGCGCGAGGAAGCGCCCCACGGTATCGAGCAAACGGCCCGGATACAACGAGATGAAGAACACCAGCAGGAAGTACACCGAGCTGTACAGGAACAACGCCAGCGGGCTCTCACCGGTCAGCGGCGCCAGACCGACTTCGAACGATACCGTGGCGGTACGTGGCGTCGCGAACAGTGGCCCTACGGCCAGATAGCAGGCAGCCGCCAACAGACCGCCAGCCACTTTACCGATCGGGCTGCTCAATGCATCCATTGCCCCACCGACTTTCGCCAGCGCAACAACGGTGATCACTGGCAGACCGACCGCGGTGACCAGAAAGCCCAGCGCCGCCATCCAGACATTGGGCCCGGACTGCAAACCGACGATAGGCGGGAAGATGATGTTGCCAGCCCCGACGAACAGGGCAAACGTCATAAAACCAAGTGCCAGGATGTCCTGGCCTTTCAACACTTTCATTAAGGAAATACCACACTACTGAATCGGAATTTAGAGAGGGATTTCCCTATGGGTGAGGGAAATGCTGTCGGTCCGTATGAGACCAACCCTTTTAGCGCGTTGCTGCCTTGTGGGCCGCAGACGCAAAAATGGCGCGTAGACTAACGAATTCGGACCAGAAACGCACTGTTTGAGGGCGAACATTCCGATCTACGACATTTTCGTGTCGCGTTTATGCATATAAATGGTTGTCGTCTATAAGTCCGTCATCGCGAGCAAGCTCGCTCCCACAGGATTTGTGAACACTCGAGATCTACTGTGGGAGCGGGCTTGCCCGCGAAGGGGCCAGCACAGCCAACACAAATGCCAGAAACGACAAAGGCCACCCGAAGGTGGCCTTTGTCTGGTGAAGCGTCAGTCAAGCGCGAGGCTTACTTGACAGCCCAACCGGTCAGCTCGGCCAGGGCCTTGCCGATGTCTGCCAGCGAACGCACGGTTTTAACGCCTGCGTCTTGCAGAGCAGCGAATTTCTCGTCTGCAGTGCCTTTGCCGCCAGAGATGATTGCGCCAGCATGGCCCATGCGCTTGCCCGGAGGAGCAGTCACACCAGCGATGTAGGAAACAACCGGCTTGGTCACGTGTGCCTTGATGTAGGCAGCCGCTTCTTCTTCAGCCGAACCGCCGATCTCACCGATCATCACGATCGCTTCGGTCTTCGGGTCTTCCTGGAACAGCTTCAGGATGTCGATGAAGTTCGAACCCGGGATCGGGTCACCACCGATGCCGACGCAAGTCGACTGACCGAAACCGGCGTCAGTAGTCTGCTTCACAGCTTCGTAGGTCAGGGTGCCGGAACGGGAAACGATACCGACCTTGCCTGGCAAGTGAATGTGACCTGGCATGATGCCGATCTTGCATTCGCCTGGAGTGATCACGCCTGGGCAGTTAGGGCCGATCAGGGTAACACCCAGCTCGTCGCACTTAACTTTAGCGTCCAGCATGTCCAGGGTAGGAATGCCTTCGGTGATGCAGACGATCAGCTTGATGCCGCCGAAAGCCGCTTCCAGGATCGAGTCCTTGCAGAAAGGAGCCGGAACGTAGATCACGCTGGCGGTGGCGCCAGTAGCAGCTACAGCGTCTTTAACGGTGTTGAACACTGGCAGGCCCAGGTGCTCGGTGCCGCCTTTGCCTGGAGTTACGCCACCGACCATCTTGGTGCCGTATTCGATGGCTTGCTGGGTGTGGAAACTACCTTGCGAACCGGTAATACCCTGGCAGATAACTTTGGTGTCTTTATTGATCAGGACGCTCATTATTTGCCCTCCGCAGCTTTGACGACTTGTTGAGCAGCGTCGGTCAGGCTGGTAGCAGCGATGATGTTCAAACCGCTTTCTGCCAGTACTTTAGCGCCCAGCTCAGCGTTGTTGCCTTCAAGGCGAACAACAACCGGGATTTTCACGCCGACTTCTTTCACCGCGCCGATGATGCCTTCGGCAATCATGTCGCAACGAACGATGCCGCCGAAGATGTTGACCAAAACTGCAGCGACGTTAGTGTCGGACAGGATGATCTTGAACGCTTCGGTCACGCGTTCCTTGGTAGCACCGCCGCCCACGTCGAGGAAGTTGGCTGGTTTGCCGCCATGCAGGTTGACGATGTCCATGGTACCCATGGCCAGGCCAGCACCGTTGACCATGCAACCGATGTTGCCTTCCAGTGCTACGTAGTTCAGTTCGAACTTGGCAGCGTGCGCTTCGCGCGGATCGTCTTGCGACGGATCGTGGAAAGTTTTCAGCTTAGGCTGACGGTACATGGCGTTGGCGTCGATGTTGATCTTGGCGTCCAGGCAGTGCAGATCGCCGTCAGCCTTGATCACCAGCGGGTTCACTTCCAGCAGAGCCAGATCGTGATCCTTGAACAGCTTGGCCAGACCTACGAAGATCTTGGCGAACTGAGCAACCTGCTTGCCTTCCAGACCCAACTGGAATGCCAGCTCGCGACCCTGGAATGGCTGAGCGCCAACCAGCGGATCGATAGTGGCTTTCAGGATTTTTTCTGGCGTGTCGTGAGCGATTTTCTCGATGTCCACGCCACCTTCGGTGGAAGCCATGAACACGATACGACGGCTCGAACGGTCCACGACAGCGCCCAGGTACAGCTCTTTAGCGATATCAGTGCACGATTCAACCAGGATCTTGGTGACTGGCTGACCATTGGCGTCAGTCTGGTAAGTCACCAGACGCTTGCCCAGCCACTGCTGTGCGAATGCCTTGGCATCTTCTTTGCTGCGAACCAGCTTTACGCCGCCCGCTTTACCGCGACCACCGGCGTGGACCTGGGCTTTGACAACCCACTCGCTGCCGCCGATTTTGTCGCAAGCTTCTGCTGCTGCTTCCGGGGTGTCTACCGCGTAACCGGTGGAAACTGGCAGGCCGTATTCAGCGAACAGCTGCTTACCCTGATACTCGTGAAGATTCATGCTTATTACCGTCTTCGTTAGGTACTGCGCATTCGGTGCTGCACTCATTCAAGTGCCGCACCACCTGTGACTGCTGCTTGCATAGCCTTTCCGGATACCCGGTGCAGCTATGCAAGACTGCGTCCAGCGGATATTCCGCGGTGAGTCTTGCATGCAAGGCTCACGACGGGCCAAACC
This sequence comes from Pseudomonas sp. IT-196MI5, assembly GCF_949767415.1. Classification (NCBI taxonomy): domain Bacteria; kingdom Pseudomonadati; phylum Pseudomonadota; class Gammaproteobacteria; order Pseudomonadales; family Pseudomonadaceae; genus Pseudomonas; species Pseudomonas sp. IT-196MI5. The sequence goes on along the minus strand of NZ_CATKPZ010000009.1, from coordinate 68,363 downwards.
GCCGTGGTTTCTTATTATGTCTTAACGCTTCTTGCGGTTGGCGATGTGGATGGCGCCGCCATTCACAGCCAAAGCTGCTTCGTGCAAGGCTTCGGACAGGGTCGGATGGGAGAAAACCATCATGCCCAGGTCTTCAGCGCTGGTGCCGAATTCCATACCGATCGCGCCCTGCTGAACCAGTTCTGCAGCGCTTGGGCCAATCACGTGGACGCCCAGTACGCGGTCTGTCTTGGCATCTGCGATGACCTTGACGAAACCACCGGTGTCGTTGGCAGCCATGGCACGGCCAGAGGCTGCGAACGGGAAGGTGCCGACGTTAACTTCAACGCCTTCAGCTTTCAAGGCCTGCTCGGTTTTACCGACCCACGCGATTTCCGGGTGAGTATAAATAACCGAAGGGATCAGGTCATAGTTCATCTGGGCCTTGTGGCCCTTGATGCGCTCGACAACCATGATGCCCTCTTCCGAGGCTTTGTGCGCCAGCATCATGCCGCGAACCACGTCGCCGATGGCGTAAACGCCCGGTACGGTGGTGGCGCAATGATCGTCAACGTGCACGAAACCGCGCTCGTCCAGGGTCACGCCGCAGTCGGCAGCCAACAGATCAGTGGTCACCGGACGGCGACCAACGGCTACGATCAGCTTGTCGAACGTGATGTTCTGTTCGCCCTTGGCATCGGTGTAGTTCACCACGACTTCGTCGCCGTTCACTTTGGAACCGGTTACGCGAGCGCCCAGCTTGATGTCCAGACCCTGTTTGGTCAGGGTTTTCAACGCTTCCTTGGAAACAGCGGTGTCCGCTGCCATCAGGAAGGTGTCCAGGGCTTCCAGGACAGTTACTTCTGCACCCAGACGCGACCACACCGAACCCAGTTCCAGACCGATCACGCCAGCGCCGATCACGCCCAGACGCTTAGGCACGGATTGGAATTCCAGGGCGCCAGTCGAATCGACGATCACATTCTGGTCAACCGGAGCTGGCGGAATGTCGATCGGACGCGAACCTGGAGCCAGGATGACGTTTTCGGCTTCGATGATTTCTACCGAGCCGTCTGGCTTGGTGACTTCGACTTTCTTGCCGGCCAGCAGTTTGCCGTGACCCTGGATCGAGGTCACACCGTTGGCTTTGAACAGGGTCGCAACGCCGGAGGTCAGGCCTTTGACGATGTTGGCTTTACGGCCGACCATCGCTGGCACGTCCATGGTCACGCCAGCGTGATTGATACCGTGGATCGCGAAACCGTCCTGGGCTTCGTGGAATTTCCACGAGCTGTCCAGCAGGGCCTTGGATGGAATGCAGCCGACGTTCAGGCAAGTACCGCCGAGGGCCAGTTTGCCTTCCTTGTCGGTGTATTTCTCGATGCAGGCAGTGGAGAGGCCCAGTTGCGCTGCTTTAATGGCAGCCACGTAGCCGCCAGGGCCCGCACCAATCACTACCACGTCGAATTTCTGAGTCATGTGTCATTCCTTCTCGAATCAAACCGGACGACCCCTTTTGGGGACCGTCGTGGGACGAAGCTGGTCATTACAGAAGGGCCGTCCATCGCTGGGCGGCCCGTGCAACGAAATCAGATATCCAGCAGCAAACGAGCCGGGTCTTCCAGCAGGTTCTTGATGGTAACCAGGAAGGTCACAGCTTCTTTGCCGTCGATCAAACGGTGATCGTAGGACAGTGCCAGGTACATCATCGGACGGATAACGACCTGACCGTTGATGGCCATAGGGCGCTGGATGATGTTGTGCATGCCCAGGATGGCCGCTTGTGGCGGGTTGACGATCGGAGTCGACATCATCGAACCGAAAGTACCACCGTTGGTGATGGTGAAAGTACCACCGGTCATTTCGTCCATCGACAGTTTGCCGTCGCGGGCTTTCTTGCCGAAGGTGGCGATGCCGCCTTCGATTTCAGCCAGGCTCATCAGTTCGGCGTTACGCAGGACCGGTACAACCAGGCCGCGATCGCTGGAAACTGCAACGCCGACGTCAGCGTAGCCGTGGTAAACGATGTCGCCGCCGTCGATCGAGGCGTTGACCGCCGGGAAGCGCTTCAGCGCTTCGGTGGCCGCTTTCACGAAGAACGACATGAAGCCCAGGCGCACGCCGTTGTGGGACTTCTCGAACAGATCCTTGTACTTCGAACGCAGCGCCATGACTTCGGTCATGTCGACTTCGTTGAAAGTGGTCAGCATCGCCATGTTCGACTGAGCTTCAACCAGACGCTTGGCAACGGTGGCCCGCACACGGGTCATCGGTACGCGCTTCTCGATGCGCTCGCCAGCAGCGAACACCGGAGCAGCAGCGGCAGGTGCAGCAGCCTTGGCAGGCGCGGCGGCCGGTGCGGCTTTCTTGGCAGCAACGGCTGCAACCACGTCTTCCTTGGTCACGCGACCGCCTTTGCCGGTACCGGCAACGGAAGCGATGCTGATGCCATTCTCTTCAGCCAGCTTGCGGGCAGCCGGAGCAGCAACAGGATCGTCTTCGCCTTCGGCGGCAGCTGGAGCAGCGGCAGCCGCTGGAGCAGCCGCGGCTGGAGCGGCGGCGCCGCTGCCTTCGCCGATGGAGCCCAGTACTTCGTCGGACAGAACAGTGTCGCCTTCGTTCTTGATGATCGCGCCCAGCACGCCGTCAGCGGTGGCCAGGACTTCCAGCACGACCTTGTCGGTTTCGATGTCGACGATCAGCTCGTCACGCTTGACGGCGTCGCCCGGTTTTTTGTGCCAGGTGGCAACGGTGCCATCGGCAACCGATTCCGGGAAAGTGGGGGCTTTGATCTCGATAGCCATTGTCTGTGGTTCCTTAAATTCGGTTTCAGGTGCGCGAAGGCGTTAAACAGTAAAGGCGTCTTGCAGCAGTTGTTCCTGCTGTTCGGCGTGCATCGATGCGTAACCGCATGCCGGTGCAGCAGAAGCCTCACGGCCCGCGTACTCGAGTACGAGAGACTTGTTGAGGTTGCTGATGCTGCGACGCATGTGGTGTTGGCTGCAGTACCAGGCACCCTGGTTCATCGGCTCTTCCTGACACCAGACGGCATGCTTGACGTTGGTATAAGGCGCCAGGACTTCTTTCAAGTCGTCCTCAGGGAATGGGTACAGCTGCTCGATACGCACGACGGCGATGTCGTCACGACCTTCGGCACGACGTTTTTCCAGCAGGTCGTAGTAGACCTTGCCGCTACACAGAACAACGCGCTCGACCTTTTTCGGGTCCAGGGCATCGATTTCCGGGATAACGGTCTGGAACGAACCCTCGGCCAGATCTTCCAGCGTCGAGATGGCCAACTTGTGGCGCAGCAGAGACTTCGGAGTCAGAACGATCAATGGCTTGCGTAGAGGGCGAATAACCTGACGACGCAGCAAGTGATAGATCTGTGCCGGCGTAGTCGGCACGGCTACCTGAATGTTGTGCTCGGCGCACAGCTGCAGGTAACGCTCCAGACGAGCCGAGGAGTGCTCCGGCCCCTGACCTTCATAACCGTGCGGCAGCAACATGGTCAGACCGCACAGACGACCCCACTTGTGCTCGCCACTGGTGATGAACTGGTCGATAACCACCTGGGCACCGTTGGCGAAGTCGCCGAACTGGGCTTCCCAGATCACCAGCGCATCAGGCGTGGTGGTCGAGTAACCGTATTCGAACGCCAGCACCGCTTCTTCGGACAGGAACGAATCGTACAGGTCGAAACGTGGCTGGCCGTTGTACAGGTTCTGCAGCGGGATGTAGGTGCCCGCGTCTTTCTGGTTGTGCAAGACTGCATGACGGTGCGAGAACGTACCGCGGCCGATGTCCTGGCCGGTCATGCGGATCGGGTGACCTTCGAACGCCAGGGTCGCGTACGCCATGGTTTCGGCGTAACCCCAGTTGATCGGCAGGCCGCCGGCTTGCATCTTCTGACGATCTTCGTAGATCTTCGCGACCTGGCGCTGAACCACGAAGCCTTCCGGGATTTCCAGCAGCTTGGCGGAGAGTTCCTGCAAGGTCTTGAGGTCGAAGCGAGTGTCGTGACGTGCGGTCCAGGCGTGACCCAGATACGGACGCCAATCCACGAACAACTCTTTGTTCGGCTCTTTGACCAGGCTCTTCACCACGTGCAGACCGTTGTCCAGTGCGTTGCGGTATTCGTCGACTTTCGCCTGAACACGCTCTGCGTCCAGCACACCGCCCTGGGTCAGACGATCGGCATACAGCTCACGGGTAGTGCGCTGTTTGCTGATCTGCTGATACATGATCGGCTGGGTGCCGCTTGGCTCGTCGGCCTCGTTGTGGCCGCGACGACGGTAGCAGACCAGGTCGATCACCACGTCACGCTTGAACTGCATGCGGTAGTCGATGGCCAGCTGGGTCACGAACAATACGGCTTCCGGATCATCGCCATTCACATGGAGGATCGGTGCCTGGATCATTTTCGCAACGTCGGTCGCGTACTCGGTGGAACGCGAGTCCAGCGGGTTGCTGATGGTGAAACCGACCTGGTTGTTGATCACGATGTGCACGGTACCGCCGGTCTTGAAACCGCGGGTCTGCGACATCTGGAAGGTTTCCATGACCACGCCCTGACCTGCGAATGCAGCGTCACCGTGGATGGAAATCGGCAGAACCTTCTCACCGGTCGGATCGTTACGACGGTCCTGACGGGCGCGAACCGAACCCTCGACCACCGGGGAAACGATTTCCAGGTGGGACGGGTTGAACGCCATGGCCAGGTGAACTTCACCGCCGGTGGTCATCACGTTGGACGAGAAGCCCTGGTGGTATTTGACGTCACCGGAACCCAGCTCGACCTTCTTCTTGCCTTCAAACTCGTCGAACAGCTCGCGCGGGTTCTTGCCGAAGGTGTTGACCAGCACGTTCAGACGGCCACGGTGGGCCATGCCGATGACGATTTCCTTGGTGCCGTAGGAACCGGAACGCTGGATCAGCTCGTCGAGCATCGGAATCAGGCTTTCCCCGCCTTCCAGACCGAAACGCTTGGTACCCGGGTATTTGGTGCCCAGGTATTTTTCCAGGCCTTCACCGGCGGTCACGCGCTCGAGCAGGTGGCTCTTGATGTCGGCAGAGTACACCGGACGACCGCGCACGCTTTCCAGACGCTGCTGGAACCACTGGCGCTGCTCGGAATCTGTGATGTGCGTGAATTCAGCGCCGATGGTGCGGCAATATGTCTGCTGCAACGCTTCGTGAATTTCGCGTAGGCTCGCTTCCTCTTTGCCGATGAACAGGTCGCCGGCACGGAAGGTCGTATCAAGATCGGCATTGGTCAAGCCGTAATGATTGATCGACAGGTCTGCAGGTGCAGGACGCTGCCACAGTCCCAGCGGGTCAAGCTGGGCTGCCTGGTGGCCACGCATACGGTAGGCCTGGATCAATCGCAGCACTTCAACTTGCTTCTTTTCGTGCTCACTGCTCACGCTGCCGGCGGAAACCGGTTGGGCGCGGCGCTGGTTCTTTGCCAGCAAGACGAAATGGTCGCGAATTGTGGAGTGCGAAACATCGGTGGCAGAGTTGCCGTCGGCTGGCAACTTCTGGAAGTAGGTGCGCCACTCTTCTGGCACAGCGTTAGGGTCGTGCAGGTAGAGCTCGTAAAGCTCTTCCACATAGGCAGCGTTACTACCGGATAGGTAGGCACTGTTCCACATGCGCTGCATCACGCTTTCTTGCATGCTTGGTCACCCTCGGTTAGGGGAACACCATCGGTGTCGACACCGAGCAAACTTGCAGAAGTCCGAATGCAGCGACCAAAACAAGCCACTAGGATCACACTGATAGTCCGGGTACCAGCCCGGATGCCCCTGCTTGTCTCATTTCTTCAAAATAAGAGCCGCAGCCTTTTAAGCTGCTGCTCAGGTTAAAACTACGGCGCCGGTTGAAGCCTGCGCCGTAGCATCTACGGGTACTGCGGTCCTACGGGTACAGCAGCTGAATCACACGCCGCTCGAGAGCAACATGTTACGGATGTGACCGATGGCCTTAGTCGGGTTCAGGCCTTTCGGACATACGTTGACGCAGTTCATGATCCCGCGGCAGCGGAATACGCTGAACGGGTCATCCAGCGAAGCCAGACGCTCGGACGTCTTGGTGTCACGGCTGTCTGCCAGGAAGCGGTACGCTTGCAGCAGGGCAGCTGGACCCAGGAACTTGTCCGGGTTCCACCAGAAGGACGGGCAAGAGGTCGAGCAGCAAGCGCACAGGATGCACTCGTACAGACCGTCGAGTTTTTCACGCTCTTCAGGGGACTGCAGACGCTCGATGGCCGGAGCCGGCGTGTCGTTCTGCAGGTATGGCTTAACCTTTTCGTATTGCTTGTAGAAGATGCTCATATCGACGACCAGGTCACGGATAACCGGCAAACCTGGCAGAGGACGAACGATCAACTTGTTACCTTTTACGACAGCAGACAGCGGCGTGATGCACGCCAGGCCGTTTTTGCCGTTGATGTTCATGCCGTCGGAACCGCAAACACCTTCACGGCAAGAGCGACGATAGGAGAACCCCTCGTCCTGCTCTTTGATCAGGGCCAGCACGTCCAGCACCATCAGGTCTTTACCACCGGTATCGACCTGGAATTCCTGCATGAACGGCGCGGCGTCCTGATCAGGGTTGTAACGATAAACGCTGACTTGCAACATGGCGGCCACCCTTAATAAGTCCGAATCTTAGGTTCAAAAGTCGGAACAGTCTTCGGCGAGAAGTTCACGGCACGCTTGGTCACGCGCTTGTCACCCGGGAAGTACAGGGTGTGGCACAGCCAGTTTTCGTCGTCACGGTCTTCGAAGTCTTCACGGGCGTGAGCGCCACGGGACTCTTTACGTACCTCTGCAGCGATGGCGGTGGCTTCGGCCACTTCCAGCAGGTTCTGCAGTTCCAGCGCTTCGATACGCGCAGTGTTGAACGCCTGCGACTTATCGTTGATCTTCACGTTGGCGATGCGCTTGCGCAGATCAGCCAGCTGGGCAATACCCTTCTGCATGTATTCGCCGGTACGGAATACACCGAAGTAGTTCTGCATGCAGTTTTGCAGCTCGCGACGCAAGGTAGCCACGTCTTCGCCTTCGGTACGCTCGTTCAGAGCGGACAGGCGTGCCAGGGCCGCATTGATGTCAGCGTCGGTGGCGTCGTCGTATTCGATACCGTCGGTCAGCGCCTTTTCCAGGTGCAGGCCGGCAGCACGACCGAATACCACCAGGTCGAGCAGCGAGTTGCCGCCCAGACGGTTGGCACCGTGAACCGATACGCAAGCCACTTCACCTACCGCGAACAGACCAGGAATGATCTCGTCCACGCCTTCGGCATTCTGGGTCATCGCCTGGCCGTGAATGTTGGTGGCAACGCCGCCCATCATATAGTGGCAGGTCGGAACAACCGGAACCGGAGCGACAACCGGGTCAACGTGCGCAAAAGTCTTCGACAGTTCGCAGATGCCTGGCAGACGGCTGTGCAGCACTTCCTCGCCCAGGTGGTCGAGCTTGAGCATCACGTGGTCGCCGTTCGGACCGCAACCGTTGCCGGCGATGATCTCTTTAACCATCGAACGGGCAACAACGTCACGACCGGCAAGGTCTTTGGCGTTCGGAGCATAACGCTCCATGAAACGCTCGCCGTGCTTGTTGATCAGGTAGCCACCTTCACCACGGCAACCTTCGGTAACCAGTACACCAGCGCCGGCGATGCCGGTCGGGTGGAACTGCCACATTTCGATGTCTTGTACCGGTACGCCGGCACGCAGCGCCATGCCAACGCCGTCACCGGTGTTGATCAGGGCGTTGGTGGTCGAAGCGTAGATACGACCCGCACCGCCGGTGGCCAATACGGTGGCCTTGGCACGGATGTAGGTGGTTTCGCCGGTTTCGATGCAGATGGCGATCACGCCGACGAACTCGCCTTGGCCGTTCTTCACCAGATCGACAGCGTAGTACTCGTTCAGGAACACGGTACCGGCTTTCAGGTTGCCCTGATAAAGGGTGTGCAGCAGTGCGTGACCGGTACGGTCGGAAGCAGCGCAAGTACGCGCAGCCTGGCCGCCTTTACCGTAGTCCTTGGACTGGCCACCGAACGGACGCTGATAGATACGGCCTTGCTCGGTACGCGAGAATGGCATGCCCATGTGGTCCAGCTCGTAAACGGCAGCCGGGCCTTCCTGACACATATATTCGATAGCGTCCTGGTCACCGATGTAGTCGGAACCCTTGACGGTATCGTACATGTGCCAGCGCCAGTCATCGTTCGGGTCAGCAGACGCGATGGCGCAGGTGATACCGCCTTGAGCGGATACAGTGTGCGAACGGGTCGGAAAAACCTTGGTGATCACGGCAGTCTTGTGACCGCCCTGTGCCAGTTGCAGCGCTGCGCGCATGCCGGCACCGCCACCACCAATGATGATGGCGTCGAAAGAAATCGTTGGAATGTTAGCCATGAATCAGATACCCCAGAGAATCTGCACACCCCAGACGAAGTAAGCGAACATCGCGACGCCGCATACTGCCTGGAAAAGGAAACGCACTGCAGTCGCGGACTTGCCCAGCGCCATCGGCGTCAGGTAGTCGGTCGCGATGGTCCACATGCCGACCCAGGCGTGAGCGCCCAGGGCCACCAGGGCCAGCAGACTGAAAATACGCATCCCGTTGTGAGCGAACAGGCCGTGCCATTGCTCATAGCCAATGCCCGGATTCACCGCGAGGTATCCGATCAGGAAGATGAAATAAGCCGCGAGAACGACCGCAGACACACGTTGCGCCATCCAGTCGTAAAGACCGGAACGCGAAAGGTTCGTAACGCTGGTTACCATATCCAAACTCCTGCCAGAACGATCAGCACCACGGAAACGGCGATGATAATTTTCGAGCCCAGGCGGCCGCCTTCCAGCGTCTCACCGATGCCCATATCCATAATCAAGTGGCGCACACCGGCTACCAGGTGATAAAGAAGAGCGGACAGGAGGCCCCATGCTACGAACTTGGCCAGCGGGCTGGTCAAGGTTGCCTTCACGTCGGCAAAACCTTCCTCGGAACCCAGGGATTTGCCCAATGCATAAAGCATGAAGCCAAGGCCCAGGAAGAGGATGATGCCGGAAACACGGTGAAGAAACGACGTAACGCCGGTGATGGGGAGTTTGATGGTCCTTAGGTCTAGGTTTACAGGTCGTTGGCTTTTCACGGCTTTTTTTTCACACTGAAGAGCCCCTAACAATCAGGGCAAAGTTGTTGGGGAGTGCACTGGTCAGGTAACCACCACCCAGGGATGCGACCCCCAATAAAGCAGGCCCAAAAGCCCTTGGCGGTCGGTGGCCGAGTATAGACAGTTAGGCTACTAATGACAACGCAAACACCTAACCCAAACAGCTGATTGCGCAACTGCCATAAAAGGCGTAAATGGCAGTCAATTTCGAGGAAAAAGTCCGGTTAAAGCCTTCTGGAGCAAGACTTTAGGCAAATTGACATTCGAATTTATCTCACTATAGTGGTGCGGGCCCTGCGTGGGGGGTCTGTCTGATGATTTCAAGCATAAATAGGAGGCCACATGGCTGACAAAAAAGCGCAGTTGATCATCGAGGGCGCAGCCCCCGTCGAGCTGCCCATTTTAACCGGCACCGTTGGTCCCGATGTTATCGATGTTCGGGGCCTGACGGCCACGGGCCGTTTCACCTTTGACCCAGGCTTCATGTCGACCGCCTCGTGCGAGTCGAAGATCACCTATATCGACGGCGACAATGGCATCCTGCTGCACCGCGGCTACCCGATCGAACAGCTGGCTGAAAAGTCGGACTATCTGGAAACCTGCTATCTGCTGCTCAACGGCGAACTGCCGACCGCAGAACAGAAGGCCCAGTTCGTCAGCACCGTAAAGAACCACACCATGGTTCACGAGCAGTTGAAGACCTTCTTCAATGGCTTCCGTCGCGACGCCCACCCGATGGCCGTCATGTGCGGCGTAGTCGGCGCCCTCTCGGCCTTCTACCACGACTCCCTGGACATCAATAACCCGCAGCATCGCGAAATCTCCGCGATCCGCCTGGTTGCCAAGATGCCGACCCTGGCAGCGATGGTTTACAAGTACTCCATGGGCCAACCCATGATGTACCCGCGCAACGACCTGTCGTATGCGGAAAACTTCCTGCACATGATGTTCAACACCCCGTGCGAGATCAAACCGATCAGCCCGGTGCTCGCCAAGGCCATGGACCGGATCTTCATCCTCCATGCCGACCACGAGCAGAACGCCTCGACGTCCACCGTGCGTCTGGCGGGTTCTTCGGGTGCCAACCCGTTCGCCTGTATCGCCGCCGGTATCGCTGCACTGTGGGGCCCTGCCCACGGCGGTGCAAACGAAGCCGTACTGACCATGCTCGATGAAATCGGCGATGTTTCGAACATCGACAAGTTCATCGCCAAGGCCAAGGACAAGAACGATCCGTTCAAACTGATGGGCTTCGGTCACCGCGTTTACAAAAACCGCGACCCGCGCGCCACCGTCATGAAGCAGACCTGCGACGAAGTGTTGAAGGAGCTGGGCATCCAGAACGATCCGCAACTCGAACTGGCCATGCGCCTGGAAGAGATCGCCCTGACCGACCCGTACTTCATCGAACGCTCGCTGTACCCGAACGTCGACTTCTACTCGGGGATCATCCTCAAGGCGATCGGCATTCCAACCAGCATGTTCACCGTGATCTTCGCCCTGGCGCGGACCGTCGGCTGGATCTCCCACTGGAAAGAAATGCTCTCCAGCCCGTACAAGATCGGCCGTCCGCGCCAGCTGTACACCGGCTACGAGTCGCGTGACATCACCAAGCTGGAAGACCGCAAGTAAGAGTTGTCTTGTTGTAGCGTGTTGAGTTGTACCGGGAACGGCCTCTGCTTTTTATATAAAGAGCAGGAGGCCGTTTTTGTTTGTGCGGTTTTTTGCTGGTGTACATATCCATTCCTGCGGTTATGGCCGCCATTGGTTCCGCCCTTACGGCGGGTCACTTGGAAAAGCGCCAAGTAACCAAGCGCTTTTGCCCCTGACGTTCGGTGCCTCGCTCCGGTCCTGCTCCGTAGGCCCGCCGCGATCGGCCATCCATGGCCGTACGCGGCTAACCCGAGGCGGCCTACCGGCCGGCCTGGTTGCCGGGTAGGTTTTCTGCAAAATTTCGGTCGACTGGCAGGCCGTTATCGCGAACAGGATCGCTCCTACAGTATTTGCGTCGAACACAAAGTATTCGAACAGCACCAAACCTGTGGGAGCGAGCTTGCTCGCGATGAGGCCAGTACATCCCACATCGATGCTGACTGGCAGACCGCCATCGCGAGCAAGCCCGCTCCCACAGTAAATCGGGTAAATCCGCAAAATTCAGGTCGATTAACGCACAATAAAAAAGTGCCCCGATCTCTCGACCGGAGCACTTCATAAAACATCGCCAGCTATATAAAAGCATCAAGCCTTAGTGCGAAACCGCCCCACTCGCCCCCAGACCAGTCTGCGAACGAACAAACTGCGGGAAGAACAGCGCCCGCTCATTGTCAGCCGCAGTCGACTTGTCGGTAATCGAGAAGAACCAGATCCCGACAAAGGCAATCATCATCGAGAACAGCGCCGGGTACTCATACGGGAAGATGGCCTTCTCGTGATGCAGTATCTGCACCCAAATGGTCGGACCAAGCACCATCAGGCCCACGGCACTGATCAGCCCCAACCAGCCGCCGATCATCGCACCACGTGTGGTCAGCTTTTTCCAGTACATGGAAAGCAGCAGTACCGGGAAGTTGCAGCTCGCCGCGATGGAGAACGCCAGGCCGACCATGAACGCGATGTTCTGGCTTTCGAACAGAATGCCCAGGATGATGGCCAACACACCCAGAGCAACGGTGGTGATCTTCGAAATACGAATCTCATCCTTCTCGTTGGCCTTGCCCTTCTTGATCACGCTGGCATACAGGTCGTGAGACACCGCCGACGCACCGGCCAGGGTCAGACCGGCAACCACCGCCAGAATGGTCGCGAACGCCACAGCCGAGATGAAGCCCAGGAAAATGCTGCCACCGACTGCGTTGGCCAGGTGCACCGCCGCCATGTTGTTGCCACCGAGCAACGCGCCGGCCGCGTCTTTGAAGGCCGGGTTGGTACTGACCAGCAGAATCGCGCCGAAGCCGATGATGAAGGTCAGGATGTAGAAGTAACCAATGAAGCCGGTTGCGTACAGCACGCTCTTGCGGGCTTCCTTTGCGTCACTCACGGTGAAGAAGCGCATCAGGATGTGCGGCAGGCCTGCGGTACCGAACATCAATGCCAGGCCGAGGGAGAACGCCGAGACCGGATCTTTCACCAGGCCACCAGGGCTCATGATCGCTTCACCCTTAGGGTGAACCTTGATCGCTTCGGAAAACAGCAGGCTGAAGTCGAAGTTGACGTGTTTCATCACCATCAGTGCCATGAAGGAAGCACCGGACAGCAGCAGGACAGCCTTGATGATTTGCACCCAGGTGGTTGCCAGCATGCCGCCGAACAACACGTAAAGGCACATCAGCACGCCCACCAGGATCACCGCGACGTGATAGTCGAGACCGAACAGCAGCTGGATCAGCTTGCCGGCACCGACCATCTGGGCGATCAGGTAGAACGCCACCACCACCAGCGAACCGCAGGCCGACAGTGTGCGGATCTGGGTTTGCCCCAGGCGGTAGGACGCCACGTCGGCAAAGGTGTACTTGCCCAGGTTACGCAGACGCTCGGCGATCAGGAACAGAATGATCGGCCAACCCACCAGGAAGCCGATCGAATAGATCAGTCCGTCATAGCCGGAAGCGAACACCAGCGCGGAAATCCCCAGGAACGAAGCGGCCGACATATAGTCGCCGGCAATCGCCAGACCATTCTGGAACCCGGTGATCTTGCCACCCGCCGCGTAGTAGTCGGCCGCCGACTTGTTGCGCTTGGAGGCCCAGTAAGTAATGCACAGGGTTGCACCCACGAACACGACAAACATCAGGATCGCGGCGACGTTGAGAGGTTGTTTTTGCACTTCACCGGTCAGGGCTTCAGCCGCCCAGGCGCCCGGTGCAAAAGCTGCGACGCTCAATAGAGCCAGTAGACGCCGGATCATTGCTGAGCCTCCTTGAGAATCGCATTGTTCAGGTCGTCAAACTCGCCATTGGCACGTCGTACGTAGATAGCGGTCAGGACGAAGGCGGAAACAATCAGCCCGACGCCGATCGGTATGCCCCAGGTAATCGAAGACTCGGGACTGATTTTCGTCCCCAGCACTTGCGGCCCGTAAGCAATTAAAAGGATGAAGGCAGAGTAAAGCCCTAGCATGATCGCCGAAAGAATCCAGGCGAATCGTTCCCTCTTGCTAACCAGCTCCTTGAAGCGCGGGCTGTTTTGAATCGAGAGGTAAATGCTGTCGTTCATTGTTTTTATCCTCGCAGCACAGATTAAGTTGGAACGGTATCCACTCTATGCGGCTGCGGGGCAGGTTCCAGACGACCTTAGTCTTAGAACGCCATGACGGATTCGCCAATTTCCGGCATGTACAAAACAACTGTGGGAGCGAGCCTGCTCGCGAAGGCGTCATGCCAGTCGACATATCAGTCAACCGACAGACCGCTTCGCGAGCAGGCTCGCTCCCACAGGGTCAAGCGTGCTCTTTGCTATTATTTAGTCCAGTCAGCCACACGCTCAGGGTGTTTGGCGACCCAATCCTTCGCCGCCGCTTCAGGCTTGGCACCGTCCTGGATCGCCAGCATCACCTGGCCGATTTCATCCTTGGATGCCCACTGGAAGTTCTTCAGGAACTTGGCCACTTCCGGCGCCTTGGCCTCCAGGCCTTTGCTGCCGATGCTGTTCACGGTTTCAGCCGCGCCGTACACGCCTTTCGGATCTTCAAGGAAGCGCAGTTTCCACTTGGCGAACATCCAGTGCGGCACCCAGCCGGTCACCGCGATGGATTCATTTTTCTTCTCGGCACGGGTCAGCTCGGCGATCATGCCGGCGCCGGAACTGGCCTTGAGTTGATAACCGTTCAAGCCGTAGTCCTTGATCGCCTGATCGGTCTTGAGCATCACGCCCGAACCGGCGTCGATGCCGACAATGCGGTTCTTGAAGGTGTCGTCGGTCTTGAGGTCGTCAATGGACTTGGCCTTGACGTATTCCGGCACGATCAGGCCGATTTTCGCGTCCTTGAAGTTCGGGCCGTAATCGACGACCTGATCCTTGTTCTTCGTCCAGTAATCGCCGTGGGTCACCGGCAGCCAGGCCGACAGCATGGCGTCGAGCTTGCCGGTGGCCACGCCTTGCCACATGATCCCGGTGGCGACAGCTTGCAGCTTCACGTCATAACCGAGCTTCTGCCGGATCACTTCTGCGGCCACGTTGGTCGTGGCGACACTGTCCGACCAGCCGTCGACATAACCGATCGTCACTTCCTTCCCAGCGGCACTGGCCACGGTAGAACTGATCGCCAGCACCAAAGCGGCACCTGCGCCCAAGAGTCGTCGCATCTTCATCGTTACTTCCCCGAAAGTGCTGCACTCGACGGATGCCGAGTCGCTTAAACGTATTGTTATGGTGCACAGCGCCCCCATCACGCCTAACCGCAAACTCGTTCGAACATCAGCGGAGTACTGACGCCTTCGATGATCAACCTGACGCCCTTGGCGACCTGCTCTGCCAGCGACATCGAGGCAACGAGAAACGACATCAGAACGCCATTAATCCTGAGCGCGACCAACGCACCGCAGACTACGCCCGAACATTGCATGTCAAAATCATGCGGGCCACCAAGCACGCGGTAAATGCAGGTAACATGCGCGGCTTTGCTCCCACACGGCCTTTCCATGTCCGCGACATCCCGCTTCCCTTTTGCAGCTTATCTATTCGCTTGCCTGCTCGGGCTGTTTGCCCTGGGCGGCTTCTGGTACGGCCTCGGCAAACCGGTGATCCTGCCGGACGTGGCCAGCGCAACGCACAAGCTGCAATGCGCGTCCTACACACCGTTCGACAAGGATCAATCGCCGTTCGACCAGCCCTTCAAGCTGCGCCCCGAGCGCATGGATGCCGACCTCGCGCTGCTGTCCAAAAGCTTCGAATGCATCCGCACCTATTCCATGACCGGCCTCGAAGCCCTGCCGGAACTGGCGCGCAAGCACGGCTTGAAAATGATGATTGGCGCATGGGTGAACAGCAACCCGGTGGACACGGAAAAAGAAGTCGACCTGCTGATCGCCTCGGCCAATGCCAACCCGGATGTGGTGAGCGCGGTGATCGTCGGCAACGAAACCCTGTTGCGCAAGGAAGTCACCGGCGCGCAATTGGCGAAACTGATCAACAAGGTCAAAAGCCAGGTCAAACAGCCTGTCACCTATGCCGACGTCTGGGAGTTCTGGCTCAAGCATCCGGAAATCGCACCCGCCGTAGACTTCCTGACCATCCATTTGCTGCCGTATTGGGAAGACGATCCGTCGAACATCGACGCTGCCCTGCAACATGTGGCGGAAGTACGCCAGGTGTTTGGCAACAAGTTCGCACCCAAGGATGTACTGATCGGCGAAACCGGCTGGCCAAGCGAAGGTCGCCAACGCGAAACGGCCCTGCCGAGCCGGGTCAACGAAGCCAGGTTCATTCGCGGTTTTGTCGCCATGGCCGAGCAACGGGGCTGGCACTACAACCTGATCGAAGCCTTCGACCAGCCATGGAAACGCGCCAGTGAAGGTGCAGTGGGTGGTTACTGGGGGCTGTTCGATGCCGATCGCCAGGACAAGGGCGTGTTGGCCGGGCCAGTGACAAACGTACCCTACTGGTCGCAATGGCTGGCGGTGGGTGGCTTGATCTTCATCGGCACGTTACTGTTCGGTGGCCGGGTTCGTACGACGCGCTCGGCGCTGGTGCTGCCACTGCTCGGCGCATTGGCAGCCTGCTCGATTGGCGCATGGGGCGATCTGGCACGGGTGACCACGCGCTTTACCAGTGAATGGTTATGGGTTGGATTGCTGACCGCGCTGAACCTGCTGGTGCTGGCCCATGCCGCACTGACGTTTAGTCCGCGTAACGGGTGGCGTGGACGGGCTTTCAACTTGCTGGAACGCCGTGCTGGCTGGCTGGTTGCGACGACAGGTTTCGCTGCAGCCGTGATGATGCTGGAACTGGTATTCGATCCGCGTTATCGCAGCTTCCCGAGTGTTGCGTTCATCGTGCCTGCGCTGGTTTATCTGTGCCGCCCGGTGAATGTGCCGCGCCGCGAGGTTGCGTTGCTGACCTTCATCATAGGTGCTGGCATTGCGCCGCAGCTGTTTGGTGAAGGTTTGCAGAATCAGCAGGCCTGGGGCTGGGCGCTGGTGAGTGTGTTGATGGTGGCCGCGTTGTGGCGTTGCCTGCGGGTTCGCAAGGTTTAACTCTTTAGCGACCTGACTGGCCTCTTCGCGGGCAAGCCCGCTCCCACAAGGATCTTTGTCGTACACAAACTCTGTGTTCACTGAAAAATCCTGTGGGAGCGGGCTTGCTCGCGGAGACGGATTTTTAAACGCCGCGAGACGCCCTGACCAACCGCAACCCGGCAATCACCACCGCAAACACCGCCAGCGTCGTGTTGTACAACGCCAGCGCCGGAAACCCGAACACCAGCGCCAGCGCTGCCAACCACCAGCCTGCCCGCCCCGGCACGACAAAGCCGATGATTGCCGCACCCAGCGCAGCCCAACCCAGCACCCCGAAGTGGATCATCAGCCCCAGGTTCGAACGCACCTGGCATTCCCAGCGACTTGCCTCATCCACGCAAATGCCGACCCACTGCGCATCCTCCATGAAGCCATAACGCGCGCCATAGCTGGCGACAAGCCATACAGGCAGCAATACAAGCAGCAGAATCACGAGCAGGCGGCGAGACATGAAACACTCCAATTGGCGGAAAACGGCGGCCAGCTTAATCGCCCGAAAGCGTTTCGCAAGCGATAACAACTGTTAACTGGTCTTTCAATCGCGGCAACGTGTATCGTCCAGCTATTGTTACTGCGCAATCAGGCCTGTTTGTTGTCGATGGTTGGCACTTTGGCGCAGATCCGATGGTCATAGCCTGCGAAATTCATTCGGCACCTTCTTCTAAGGGATTTAGTCATGCTCCGTTCCTTGCGCTTCGCCGCCCTGTTTGGCGGCCTTATTTTGAGTGCGTCCGCACTGGCGGTCGATATAGATGCCGCCAGTTATGGCTACCCCCTGACCAACCCGTTCGAGGCGACCATCGCGACCACGCCGCCGGACTTGCGTCCGGAGTTGCCCCTGGACGATGACATCGATCAGGCAGTGCGCAGCGTCACCTTGCGTCCGGAACGGGCGTTCGAATTGCCGGATAATTTCTGGGCGGTCAAGAAACTCGACTACCGCATTGCCACGCAGGATCACGCCGCACCACTGATTTTCCTGATCGCCGGCACCGGCGCACGCTATGACAGCACGCTGAACGAATACCTGAAGAAGCTTTATTACAAAGCCGGCTACCACGTGGTGCAGTTGTCATCGCCCACCAGCTATGACTTCATGAGCGCCGCATCACGCTTCGCCACGCCAGGTGTGTCCAAGGAAGACGCCGAAGATTTGTACCGGGTGATGCAGGCCGTGCGGGCACAAAACCCGAAACTGCCAGTCACCGATTACTACCTGACCGGCTACAGCCTGGGTGGACTGGATGCCGCTTTCGTCGCGCACCTGGACGAAACCCGCCGCAGCTTCAACTTCAAGAAAGTCCTGCTGCTCAACCCGCCGGTCAACCTCTACACCTCGATCACCAACCTCGACAAGCTGGTCCAGACCGAGGTCAAGGGCATCAACAACAGCACCACATTCTATGAGCTGGTACTGAACAAACTGACCCGCTACTTCCAGCAGAAGGGCTACATCGACCTCAACGACGCCCTGCTCTACGACTTCCAGCAGTCCAAGCAGCAACTGTCCAACGAGCAGATGGCCATGCTGATCGGCACCTCGTTCCGCTTTTCGGCGGCCGACATTGCCTTCACTTCGGACCTGGTCAACCGTCGCGGCCTGATCACTCCACCCAAGTTCCCGATCACCGAGGGCACCAGCCTCACGCCATTCCTCAAGCGTGCGCTGCAATGCGACTTCGACTGCTACATCACCGAACAAGTCATTCCGATGTGGCGCGCCCGTACCGACGGCGGCAGCCTGCTGCAACTGATTGACCAGGTGAGCCTGTATGCGCTGAAGGACTATCTGCACGACAGCCCGAAAATCGCCGTCATGCACAACGCCGACGACGTGATCCTCGGCCCTGGCGACCTCGGTTTCCTGCGCCGGACCTTTGGCGATCGCCTGACCGTTTACCCGCTGGGCGGCCACTGCGGCAACATTAACTACCGCGTCAACAGCGACGCCATGCTGGAGTTCTTCCGTGGCTAAATACCTCCTGCTTTTCGCAGCGTTACTCTGTGCAGGCGTCGCCAATGCCGACAACAGCAAAGCCAACGCCCCCCTGGTCGTCGACAGTGATGGTTTCAAGGAACCGCTGAGCAAACTCAAATTCAACCCGGGTCTGGACCAGCGTGAGTTCGAGCGCTCAACCCTCAGCGCGCTGACCGTCTACGATCCGCTGGAAGAGTGGAACCGGCGCGTCTATCACTTCAACTACCGCTTCGATCAATGGGTGTTCCTGCCGGTGGTCAATGGTTACCGCTACGTCACCCCGAGCTTCCTGCGCACCGGCGTCAGCAACTTCTTCAACAACCTCGGCGACGTGCCGAATCTGATGAACAGCCTGCTGCAACTCAAGGGCCAGCGCTCGCTGGAAACCACCGGGCGCCTGCTGCTCAACACCACCATCGGCATCGCCGGCCTGTGGGACCCGGCCACCGCCATGGGCCTGCCGCGCCAAAGCGAAGACTTCGGCCAGACCCTGGGCTTCTACGGCGTGCCGGGCGGCGCTTATTTAGTCCTGCCGATCCTCGGTCCGTCGAACCTGCGTGATACCGGCGGCCTGGTGGTGGATTACTCGGCCGAGAGTGCGATCAACTTCCTGAACGTGGCCGAAGTCAGCTCCAACCATCCGGAAGTGTTGATCCTGCGCGCCATCGACAAGCGCTACCAGACCACCTTCCGCTATGGCCAGACGAACTCGCCGTTCGAGTACGACAAAGTGCGTTACGTGTATACCGAAGCGCGCAAGTTGCAGATTGCCGAGTAAACAAGGCACCCAAAAAACACTGTGGGAGCGAGCTTGCTCGCGATGGCGGTGTGTCAGACAACCTTGTTGGTGACTGACACGACCTCATCGCGAGCAAGCTCGCTCCCACAGTTGTTATGTGCTGTCTTCAGCCTTTCAGGGATTTCCAGATCTTGCTGAAGGCCATCACGCCAACCAACACCACCGCCCCTGCGACAATCCCCGCCAGACCATTGAGCAACACCGGCACGATAAATCCGCCGCTACCCGCCGCGGCACCCACCTCTTCGATCCAGTGATGCGCCACCGGCACACCGTGGGTCAGGATGCCGCCACCCACCAGGAACATCGCCGCGGTGCCGATCACCGACAGGCTCTTCATCATGTACGGCGCAGCACGCAGAATGGCGCCACCGATGCTTTTCGCCATCTGCCCGGGCTTTTGAGTCAACCAGAGTCCAAGGTCATCCAGTTTGACGATACCCGCCACCAGGCCATAGACGCCGATGGTCATGACGATTGCGATCCCCGACAGCACGATGACTTGCTGGCTCAACGGCGCACCGGCCACGGTGCCAAGGGTGATGGCGATGATTTCCGCCGAGAGAATGAAGTCGGTGCGGATCGCGCCCTTGATCTTGTCCTTTTCGAACGCCACCAGATCCACTGCCGGGTCTGCCACCGCCTCGACCAGTTCAGCATGTTCGACCTGATCTTCGGCCTTGCTGTGCAGAAACTTGTGGGCGAGTTTTTCGAAACCTTCGAAGCACAGATAGGCACCGCCGACCATCAACAACGGGGTGACCAGCCACGGAATGAACGCACTGATGGCCAGCGCCGACGGCACCAGGATCAATTTATTGATGAACGAACCCTTGGCGACCGCCCAGACCACCGGAATTTCCCGTTCGGCACGCACGCCACTGACTTGCTGTGCATTGAGTGCCAGGTCGTCACCGAGTACGCCGGCCGTTTTCTTGGCGGCCATTTGGGTCATCAATGACACGTCGTCGAGTACGGTGGCGATGTCGTCAATCAGCACCAGCAAACTGCTTCCTGCCATGAATCGGGTTTCCTTCTGCAATGAATGCGCAGCAGCATAGCGCGGCATAACGCGTCGCGGTGCATTCTTGAGCGTCGCGCGAGGCCGGTGATACCATGCGCAACCGCCAGAACAGGCAAGGAATCACCCGGTTTATGAGCACTATCCGCGAGCGCAACAAACAACTGATCCTGCGTGCCGCCAGTGAGGAATTCGCCGACAAAGGCTTCGCTGCGACCAAAACCAGCGACATCGCAGCCAAGGCCGGATTGCCCAAGCCCAACGTCTACTACTACTTCAAATCCAAGGAAAACCTCTACCGCGAGGTACTGGAAAGCATCATCGAGCCCATCCTGCAGGCGTCGACACCGTTCAATCCGGACGGCGAACCCGGAGAAGTGCTCAGCGGCTACATTCGCTCGAAAATCCGCATCTCCCGCGACCTGCCTTTCGCGTCCAAGGTGTTCGCCAGCGAAATCATGCACGGCGCACCCCACTTGAGCACCGATCTGGTCGAACAGCTCAACGGTCAGGCAAAACACAACATCGAGTGTATCCAGACCTGGATCGACCGCGGGCAAATCGCCCCCATCGACCCTAACCACCTGATGTTCAGCATCTGGGCCGCGACCCAGACCTACGCCGACTTCGACTGGCAGATCACCGCCATCACCGGCAAGGCCAGACTGGATGAAGAAGATTACGAAGCGGCGGCGCAGACGATTATCCGGTTGGTGCTCAAGGGGTGTGAGGCGGATTGATGGACAGCGGTGCTACCAATCGCGAGCAGGCTCACTCCTACATTTGGAATGCATTCCCCTGTAGGAGTGAGCCTGCTCGCGATCGAGACGACACGGTTTCAGCTCAAACCCAGATCGCATCCCACAACGGATAGTCGCCAAGCTTTTCCACCAGTCCAGCCCGCAACGGGTTGGCTACTACATACCGCGCCATCTTCACCAAATCCTCTTCCCGCCGCAGTGCCCGATCATGAAATCCTCTCTGCCAGAGACCGGTAGTTCGACCGGTAGACTGCTTCACGGCTTTGGTACTCATCGACTTGGTTTTTTGCATCAGCTCACTCAAAGACCCCTTCTGCAACTCAATTAGCCAATGAAAATGATCCGGCATGACCACCCAGGCCAACGAGTTCGCAAAGCCTAGATTCTGTGCATTTCGAAATTGATCGACCACCAGCCTGCCCAAGGTGAAATCCTTGAAACCCGGGGTCCTGTGAAGTGTATTGGTGGTTAACAGATAAATTCGGCTGGTTTCGGCATAGCGGCCGATTCTCAATCGATTTGCGGCAGGTAAATCCGGCATTCCATCGCCTCCCATGATCAGGTCATGAGAAGGCTAGCTCTGTGGATTCAAGTGGGTGGGGCACACTATTGACTGGATGTGTCTGGTAGATAGCTATCGCGAGCAGGCTCACTCCTACAGGGGTTCTGGCATTCAGACAATTTTGTGTCCGACCACAAACCCTGTAGGAGCGAGCCTGCTCGCGATGGCATTAGATCAGGCGCTACAAATCAAGCCGCCACCCCAGCATCCGCCACCAACCCCAACGCCTCGATCGCATTGATCGCGCACTGCTCGTCGACATCCGACAGATCGCCGCTGATCCCCACCGCCCCCAGTACATTCCCGTCCTGATCGCGAACCAGCACACCACCCGGTGCCGGCACGACGCTGCCCTGCCCAAGGCTGTTCAGCGCGGCGATAAATGCCGGGCGTTGCTGAGCGTCCAGCGCCAGCAGGCGTGAACCCTTGCCCAGCGCGATGGCGCCCCAGGCTTTGCCGATGGCGACGTGCGGGCGCAGCAGGCTGGCGCCGTCTTCGCGTTGCAAGGCGATCAGATGCCCACCGGCGTCCAGTACCGCAATCGTCAAGGGTGCCGCAGAGATTGCACGCCCTGCGGTGATGGCCTCGTTGACCAGGTTGACTGCGACTTTCAAGGTTAAAGCGCTCATGGTGCCGTCCTCATTTTGTTTTTCGGAAAGTCGTTGGGCTGCGCGGCAGCCCGATGCAACAAATAGAACACAATGAATTATTTTTTTGTATACAATAATTCTCGAAAAGCGCCACATGCGACGAAAAGCCACAGCAGAACGGGCTTCAGACGAATGAAACGGCCGCTTGAGAAAATGGATTGACCTGCGCCGTCCGCCGTGAATACACTCTGCGCAAAGCCACTTGTATACAATTACAAAACGTAAAGAGGCACAAAACCATGAGCAAAATGAGAGCAATCGAAGCCGCCGTTCTGGTGATGCGCCGTGAAGGGGTCGATACCGCTTTCGGCATCCCGGGTGCCGCCATCAACCCGCTGTACTCCGCCCTGCAAAAGGTCGGCGGCATCGATCACGTACTCGCTCGCCACGTTGAAGGCGCCTCGCACATGGCCGAGGGCTACACCCGCACCAAGGCCGGCAACATCGGCGTGTGCATCGGCACTTCCGGCCCTGCCGGTACCGACATGGTCACCGGGCTCTACAGCGCCTCGGCCGACTCGATTCCAATCCTCTGCATCACAGGCCAGGCACCCCGCGCCCGTATGCACAAGGAAGACTTCCAGGCTGTCGATATCACCACCATCGTCAAGCCAGTCACCAAGTGGTCGACCACCGTCATGGAACCGGGCCAGGTGCCTTATGCGTTCCAGAAGGCTTTCTATGAAATGCGCTCCGGCCGTCCAGGCCCGGTGCTGATCGACCTGCCGTTCGACGTGCAGATGGCCGAAATCGAATTCGACATCGACGCCTACCAGCCGCTGCCATTGGCCAAGCCGAGCGCTACCCGCGTTCAGGTGGAAAAAGCCTTGGCCATGCTGGATCAGGCCGAGCGTCCATTGCTGGTGGCCGGTGGCGGCATCATCAATGCCGACGCCAGCGATCTGTTGGTGGAGTTCGCCGAGCTGACCGGTATTCCGGTTATCCCGACCTTGATGGGCTGGGGCACCATCCCGGACGATCACCCGCTGATGGTGGGCATGGTTGGTCTGCAGACTTCGCACCGCTACGGCAACGCAACCATGCTGAAATCCGACGTGGTTCTGGGCGTGGGTAACCGTTGGGCCAACCGCCACACCGGTTCCGTTGACGTGTACACCGAAGGCCGCAAGTTCATTCACGTCGATATCGAACCGACCCAGATCGGCCGCGTGTTCACCCCGGACCTGGGCATCGTTTCCGACGCCGCTGCCGCGCTGACCGTGTTCATCGAAGTCGCTCGCGAATGGCAAGCCGCTGGCAAGCTGAAGAACCGCAGCGCCTGGCTGCAAGACTGCCAGCAGCGTAAAGCCAGCCTGCAGCGCAAGACTCACTTCGACAACGTGCCGGTCAAGCCGCAACGCGTTTACGAAGAAATGAACCAGGTGTTTGGCAAAGACACCTGCTACGTCAGTACCATCGGTCTGTCGCAGATTGCCGGCGCGCAGTTCCTGCACGTCTACAAGCCGCGTCACTGGATCAACTGCGGTCAGGCTGGCCCGTTGGGCTGGACCATTCCGGCAGCGCTGGGCGTGGTCAAGGCTGATCCGAACCGCAAAGTCGTGGCCCTGTCGGGGGACTATGACTTCCAGTTCATGATCGAAGAACTGGCCGTGGGTGCGCAGTTCAAGCTGCCGTACATCCACGTCGTGGTGAACAACTCGTACCTGGGTCTGATCCGTCAGGCACAGCGCGGTTTCGACATGGACTACTGCGTGCAGCTGTCCTTCGACAACCTGAACGCGCCGGAACTCAACGGCTACGGCGTGGACCACGTCGCAGTCGCCGAAGGCCTCGGCTGCAAGGCACTGCGTGTGTTTGAACCGGCTCAGATCCAGCCTGCCCTGCGCAAGGCCCAGGAGCTGATCGAAGAGTTCAAGGTGCCGGTGATCGTCGAGATCATCCTGGAGCGCGTGACCAACATTTCCATGGGTACCGAGATCAACGCCGTCAACGAGTTCGAAGACCTGGCGCTGGTCGGCGACGACGCACCGACTGCGATTTCGTTGCTCGATTAACTTGTAGGATCGTTCCCGCATCCTGTGGGAGCGAGCTTGCTCGCGATTGCGTAGTGCCATTCAGCATCCATATCGACTGACACGCCGCTATCGCGAGCAAGCTCGCTCCCACAGGGATCCGGGACCGCTCACCATACATATTCAGGAGACCACCATGCCGCGTTTCGCAGCCAACCTGTCCATGCTGTTCACCGAACAGGACTTTCTTGCCCGTTTCGAAGCGGCCGCCAAGGCCGGCTTCAGTGGTGTCGAATACCTGTTCCCGTACGACTTCAGCTCCGGCGAAATCAAGGCCAAGCTCGACGCCAACGGTCTGACCCAAGTGTTGTTCAACCTGCCCGCCGGTGACTGGGCCAAGGGCGAGCGCGGTATCGCGTGCCTGCCGGACCGGGTTGAAGAGTTCCGTGCCGGTGTCGACCTGGCCATCGCTTACGCGCAAGTGCTGGGCAACACCCAGGTCAACTGCCTGGCCGGTATTCGTCCGCAGGGCGTTGACGATGCCACCGTGGAGAAAACCTTCGTCGCCAACCTCAAGTACGCCGCCGACAAGCTGCAAGCGGCGGGTATCAAGCTGGTGATGGAAGCGATCAACACCCGTGACATTCCAGGCTTCTACCTGAACAACACGGCGCAAGCCCTGTCGATTCGCGAGCAGGTCGGCAGCGCCAACCTGTTCCTGCAATACGACATCTATCACATGCAAATCATGGAAGGCGATCTGGCCCGCACCCTGCAATCGCACCTGGGCGAGATCAACCACGTGCAGCTCGCGGACAACCCGGGGCGCAACGAACCTGGCACCGGTGAAATCAACTACCGCTTCCTGTTCGAACACCTGGACCGCATCGGTTATCAGGGCTGGGTCGGTTGCGAATACAAGCCGCTGACCACCACCGAGGCAGGCCTGGGCTGGTTGAAGTCGCACAACGCAATCTGACACTGAACCCGGGCCTTTGTGGCAAGGGGGCTTGCCCCTGTTCGGCTGCGCAGCAGTCGTAAAAGCTACTGACCGTGAAAACATATGGGGCCGCTGCGCGACCCAACGGGGGCAAGCCCCCTCGCCACAAAAAGCTCATCGGTTCCAAACCGGGGGCAAGACAAAACAAGAGGATTTTCTCATGGCTAAAATCGGATTTATCGGCACCGGCATCATGGGCCACCCAATGGCATTGAACCTGCAGAAAGCCGGTCACAGCCTGTTCCTGTCGGCGCACCACGACGCCGCCCCTGCCGACCTGATTGCCGGCGGTGCCGTTGCCCTGGCGAACCCGAAGCAAGTCGCCGAGGAAGCTGAATTCATCATCGTCATGGTGCCGGATACCCCGCAGGTCGATGACGTGCTGTTCCGCGCCGACGGCATCGCTGCCGGTGTTGGCAAAGGCAAAGTGGTGATCGACATGAGTTCGATCTCGCCGACTGCCACCAAGGCTTTCGCGGCCAGGATCAACGAAAACGGCGCGCAATACCTCGACGCCCCGGTATCCGGCGGTGAGGTCGGCGCCAAGGCGGCGACCCTGAGCATCATGGTCGGCGGCGATGCCGACGCCTTCGAACGCGCACTGCCGCTGTTCCAGGCCATGGGCAAGAACATCACCCTGGTCGGTGGCAACGGCGACGGTCAGACTGCCAAGGTGGCCAACCAGATCATCGTGGCCCTGAACATCCAGGCGGTGGCAGAAGCCCTGCTGTTCGCTTCGAAAAACGGTGCCGATCCGGCCAAGGTGCGTGAAGCACTGATGGGCGGTTTCGCGTCCTCGAAGATCCTGGAAGTACATGGCGAGCGCATGATCAAAGGCACCTTCGATCCGGGCTTTCGCATCAGCCTGCACCAGAAGGACCTGAACCTGGCCCTGCAAGGCGCCAAGGAGCTGAACATCAACCTGCCGAACACCGCCAACACCCAGCAAGTGTTCAGCACCTGTGCGGCCATCGGTGGCAGCAACTGGGACCACTCGGCGCTGATCAAGGGCCTGGAACACATGGCGAACTTCTCGATTCGCGACAAGAAGTAAGCCCTGCCGCAAACCTGTAGGAGTGAGCCTGCTCGCGATGAGGTCCTGACATTCAACATCAATGTTGACTGATCCACCGCTATCGCGAGCAGGCTCGCTCCTACAGGGATCCGAGTTGCCCTTCAAATAACAAGAATTCCGGGAGCCCGCCATGTCGGTCGATCCGCAACAATTGCTGCGCGAGCTGTTTGCCACAGCCATCGACGCGGCGCATCCGCAACAAGTCCTCGAAGCCCATTTGCCTGCCGACCGCAGCGGTCGGGTGATCGTCATTGGCGCCGGCAAAGCCGCCGCCGCCATGGCCCAAGTGGTCGAGCGCTGCTGGCAGGGTGAAGTCTCCGGCCTGGTGGTGACCCGCTACGGTCACGGCGCCCCTTGCGAAAAAATCGAAGTGGTCGAAGCCGCGCATCCGGTGCCTGACGCTGCTGGCCAAGCCGTCGCCAAGCGCGTTTTCGAGCTGGTCAGCGACCTGACGGAAAACGACCGCGTGATCTTCCTGCTCTCCGGTGGTGGCTCTGCTCTGCTGGCACTGCCGGCCGAAGGCATCACCCTGGCCGACAAGCAGTCGATCAACAAAGCCCTGCTCAAGTCTGGGGCGACCATCGGCGAGATGAACTGCGTGCGCAAGCACCTCTCGGCGATCAAGGGCGGCCGCCTGGGCAAAGCCTGCTGGCCGGCCACTGTCTACACCTACGCGATTTCCGATGTACCGGGCGACCTCGCCACGGTCATCGCTTCCGGCCCGACCGTAGCCGACCCGAGCACCTCGGCCGAAGCGTTGGCGATCCTCAAACGCTACGCCATCGAGGTTCCGGCTTCGGTGCGCAGCTGGCTGCTAAGCCCCGAATCGGAAACCGTCAAACCCGGTGACCCGAGCCTGGCCCGCAGTCATTTCCAGTTGATCGCCCGCCCGCAACAATCCCTTGAAGCAGCGGCGGTGAAATGCCGTCAGGCCGGATTCAGTCCGCTGATCCTCGGTGACCTTGAAGGTGAATCCCGCGAGGTGGCCAAAGTCCACGCCGGCATCGCGAGGCAGATCGTCCTGCACGGTCAGCCGCTGGCGGCGCCCTGCGTGATTCTCTCCGGCGGCGAAACCACCGTCACCGTGCGCGGCAACGGTCGTGGCGGGCGCAACGCCGAGTTCCTGCTGAGCCTGACCGACAGCCTCAAGGGTCTGCCCGGCGTCTACGCGCTGGCCGGCGACACCGATGGCATCGACGGCTCCGAAGACAACGCCGGCGCGATCATGACCCCGGACAGCTATGCCCGAGCAGCAGCAAAGGGTCTGAGCGCTAGCGACGAGTTGGACAACAACAATGGCTACGGCTACTTCGAGGCGCTGGACGCGCTGATCGTCACCGAGCCGACCCGCACCAACGTCAACGACTTCCGCGCCATTCTGATCCTTGAGAGCACTAAACATGACGCCTGATAAAAAGGTCAAAATCCTCGCCACGCTCGGCCCGGCCACCGACGGTATCGACGCCATCCGTGAGCTGGTGCTGGCCGGGGTCAACATCTTCCGCCTGAACTTCAGCCACGGCGATCACGCCGACCATGCCCAGCGTTTCCATTGGATTCGTGAAGTCGAACGCCAGCTCAATTATCCATTGGGCATCCTGATGGACCTGCAAGGCCCGAAACTGCGGGTCGGCAAGTTCGCCGACGGCAAGGTGCAACTGGTACGCGGCCAAGCCCTTCGCCTGGACCTCGATGCCACGCCGGGCGATGAGCGCCGGGTCAACCTGCCGCACCCGGAAATCATCGCCGCCCTCGAGCCGGGCATGGACCTGCTGCTGGACGACGGCAAGTTACGCCTGCGGGTAGTGACCAAGTACGCCGACGCCATCGACACCACCGTGCTCAATGGCGGCGAACTGTCGGACCGCAAAGGCGTGAACGTGCCGCAAGCGGTGCTCGACCTGAGCCCGCTGACCGCCAAGGATCGTCGCGACTTGACCTTCGGTCTGGAGCTCGGTGTGGACTGGGTGGCGCTCTCGTTCGTGCAACGTCCCGACGACATCCGCGAAGCCCGCTCCCTGATCGGCGACAAGGCGTTCCTGATGGCCAAGATCGAGAAGCCCTCGGCGGTCGAAAAACTGCGCGAGATCGCCGAATTGAGCGATGCGATCATGGTTGCCCGGGGTGATCTGGGCGTGGAAGTGCCGGCCGAAAGCGTGCCGCAGATTCAGAAGAACATCATCGGCACCTGCCGTCAGCTCGGCAAACCGGTGGTGGTGGCGACCCAGATGCTCGAGTCGATGCGCTTCTCACCGGCGCCAACCCGCGCCGAAGTCACCGATGTCGCCAACGCCGTGGCCGAAGGTGCCGACGCGGTGATGCTGTCGGCGGAAACCGCCTCCGGCGAATACCCGCTCGAAGCCGTGCAGATGATGAGCAAGATCATCCGCCAGGTGGAAAACGGTCCGGACTATCAGACCCAACTCGACGTCAGCCGACCGAAAGCCGAGGCGACCGTTTCCGACGCGATCAGCTGCGCCATTCGCCGCATCAGCAACGTGCTGCCGGTGGCGGTGCTGGTCAATTACAGCGAGTCCGGCGCGTCGAGCCTGCGCGCGGCGCGGGAGCGGCCGACGGTGCCGATCCTCAACCTGACACCGAACCTGCAAACCGCCCGTCGCCTGAGCGTGGCCTGGGGTGTGCACTCGGTAGTCAACGACCGCCTGCGCCAGGTCGATGAAGTCTGCTCCACGGCACTGGAAATTGCCCAGGCCCAGGGCATGGCGCAGCGTGGCGACACGCTGTTGATCACTGCGGGTGTGCCGTTTGGGCAACCGGGATCGACTAACTCTTTGCGTATCGAGACATTGATCTAGCGCCTGTACCGGCCTCATCGCGAGCAGGCTCGCTCCCACATTGGTTTTGTGTCGTTCACAGAATCAAGACTGAACAGAGATTCAGTGTGGGAGCGAGCCTGCTCGCGATCAGCCGGGGTCGCGCTCGACCAACTCGGTCCCACTAACTTTCAGAACTGCCATGCCTGCCAATCACTTCAACACCCACTGCCCCGATTGGGCCGAAGCCTTGCTCAACGGCTTCAGCCAGATCTTTCTCCAGCGCAATCCGCTGTGCGGCCTGCTGTGTCTGTCCGCGATTCTGTTTACCGCGCCCGCCCTGCTCGGCGGCGCTTTGCTCGGTGGTGTCGCCGGGTTGTTCACCGCGCAACGCCGCAACTATGCCAAGGCTGATCGTCAGGCCGGACTGTACAGTTACAACGGCGTTCTGCTCGGTCTGTTGCTGAGCCTGTATTTCCCCTGGTCGGCGATGATGCCGCCGCTGATTCTGGCCGCCGGAGGCCTGAGCGCGATGGTCACCCAGCAGTGGCTCAAGCGCATCCGGTTCAGCCAATGCCTGCCCGCCTACACCGCGCCCTTCGTCGGGCTGAGCTGGTTGCTGCTGTGCTTCGCCACGCCCTCGACAGAGGCGCACTTGATCGAGGTCAGCTCTCTGAACATGCTCGCCGCCCCCCTCAAAGGCATTGGTCAGGTGATGTTCCTTGGTCATCCACTGGCCGGTGCGATGATTGCCGCCGGTTTGCTGATCGCCGATCGCCGCGCATTTTTCTGGGCGTTGCTGGCGTCTGTCGCAGGCATGGGCTGGAGCCTGCTGCACCACGACTTCTATACCGCACTGCTCGGCCTCGGCGGCTATAACGCCGTGCTCGCCGCCCTCGCCTTCAGCTCTCAGGGTCGCCAACCGTGGCTGCCGCTGCTTGGCATTGGCTTGGCGCTGTTGCTGACGCCGGTGTTTGCCGCCATCGGTCTGCCCACACTGACTGCGCCGTTCATTCTTGCCGGCTGGCTGATCCGCTGCGTTGTGCAAATGCTCGGCAAAGCCACCGTCGAAAGCGCGCCTTGCGCTCCCGGGGAGAATCAACCTAGGCTGCGTTGATTTGCGGCCAGGGCGATGGGCATGAACAGCAACGACACGTGGCGTAATCGCCTGTACGTGATTATTTTCCAGACCGACACCGTCGCCGGGCGACGTTTCGACACCACCCTGCTGCTGATCATCCTCGCCAGCCTGGTGGTGGTGATTCTGGACAGCATCGATGACGTCCACCAGAACTACGCCAGCGTGCTTGCGTACATCGAGTGGGGCTTCACGGTGATCTTCCTCGGCGAGTACATCCTGCGCCTGTACTGCTCGCCCAAACCCCTGCGCTATGCCTTCAGTTTCTATGGGCTGGTGGACCTGCTGGCCATCGTGCCTGGCGTCCTCGCGCTGTATTACAGCGATGCCCAATACCTGCTGATCATCCGGGTGATCCGGATGCTGCGGATCTTCCGCGTGCTCAAGCTCGGTCCTTATCTCAAACAAGCCCATTACCTGCTCGATGCGTTGCGCGGCAGCAAGCAGAAAATCCTCGTGTTCCTGCTCAGCGTCTGCACCCTGGTGACAGTGTTCGGCACCCTGATGTACGTGGTCGAAGGCCCGCAAAGTGGCTTCACCAGCATTCCCAAGGGCATCTACTGGGCGATCGTCACCCTGACCACAGTCGGTTATGGCGACATCGTGCCCAGGACCGCCCTGGGCCAGGTCATTTCGTCGATGGTGATGATCACCGGTTATTCGATCATTGCCGTGCCCACGGGGATCTTCACTGCCGAACTGGCCACGGCCATGCGTGGAGGCCAGTTACAGCACGACTGCCCGGTGTGTGCCAAAGACAGCCACGAACCGGAAGCCTCGTTCTGCTCCCGTTGTGGCAATGCACTGTTCAAAAAACTGGAATAAGCAAAGAGCTTTTTAATCTTTAAGGGACTAAACGAGCCCGGCTATAGTCGACACATCGTTGATAACTAATAAATAACCCGTAGGAGCTGCCGTAGGCTGCGATCTTTTGATCTTGAAAATCAAAGTCAAAAGATCGCAGCCTACGGCAGCTCCTACATCAAAAGGATTTCGCAGTGAAAAAACTCTTTGGCGCCTCTCTTCTGGCCGCGGGCCTGGCACTGACCAGCGTGGCTCAGGCCGCACCGACCCTGCTCAACGTTTCCTACGACGTGATGCGCGATTTCTACAAGGACTACAACACTGCGTTCCAGAAACACTGGCAAGCCGAACACAACGAAAACATCGTCCTGCAGATGTCCTTCGGCGGCTCCAGCAAACAGGCGCGTTCAGTCATCGACGGCCTGCCGGCTGACGTGATCACCATGAACATGGCCACCGACATCAACGCCCTGGCGGACAACGGCAAACTGGTCCCGGACAACTGGGTCACGCGCCTGCCGAACAACAGCGCGCCGTTCACCTCGGCCACTGTGTTCATAGTGCGCAAGGGCAACCCGAAAGCCCTGAAGGACTGGCCGGACCTGCTCAAGGACGGCGTACAGGTCATCGTGCCGAACCCGAAAACCTCCGGCAACGGTCGCTACACCTACCTTTCGGCCTGGGGCTACGTGCTGAAAAACGGCGGCGACGAGAACAAAGCCAAAGACTTCGTCGGCAAGCTGTTCAAGCAAGCGCCGGTTCTCGACACCGGCGGCCGTGCCGCCACCACCACCTTCATGACCAACCAGATCGGCGACGTGCTGGTGACCTTCGAGAACGAAGCGGAAATGATCGCCCGCGAGTTCGGCCGTGATCAGTTCGAAGTCATCTACCCAAGCGTTTCTGCCGAAGCCGAGCCACCGGTCTCTGTTGTCGACAAAAACGTCGACAAGAAAGGCACACGCGCCGCCGCCGAGGAATACCTGAAATACCTGTGGTCGCCACAAGGCCAGGAAATCGCTGCCGCCAACTACCTGCGCCCGCGTGACCCGGCCGTGCTGGCCAAGTACACCGACCGCTTCCCGAAAGTGGACTTCCTGTCGGTGGAGAAGACCTTCGGTGACTGGCGCACGGTGCAGAAGACCCACTTCAATGATGGCGGGGTTTTCGACCAGATCTACAGCGGTCAGTGATAACCGGGCGGTAACGAAAAAGGCGACCTGCAGAGGTCGCCTTTTTTATGGGTACAACACCTATCCACTGTAGGAGCGAGCTTGCTCGCGAAAATCGTCAACGATAACGCGTAAACCCAGATGACCAGTGGCGCTCTTGATTTTTTCGCGAGCGAGCTCGCTCCTACAGAGGATCTGCAGTGGTCTGTTACATCGGCGGCGTCACGCCATCCTTGCCCGCCGAGATGGATTGAGCAGTGAGCGTGCCATCAGCACCCTGCGTGACAAAGGTCACGATCTTCACGCCCACCTTCAACAGGCTGCGATCGGCCGGCACCAGGTTGACGATGGGTACGTCTTCGGGCACCAGAATCTTCTGTTGGCCGCCCTTGTAATTGACGGTCAGCACCCGACCGTTGCTCACCACCAGGTCGCCGACGCTGCCGTTGGTCATGCTGCTGCCCTTGACCAGATCGAAGGGCCGATGACCGTCGCCACTGCCGGCCAGCTCTGGCGGGAAAACATGAACTTCAAGGGCCTTGAGGGTGCCATCCTCCTGGGGAATGGCCGCAGAGCCGATGTAACTGCCGGGCTTGATGTCTTCGATGTTGGCCAAGGTCACGGCGCGGACCTTGGTGTCCTTGGTCAAATTGATCACCACATTGTCGCCGCTGTTGGCGTGGACTTTCAGAACGTCCGGACTGACGCCGGTGATCTCGCCGCGCACCCCGATGCGCGTGCCCGGCGCATCCTCTGCCTGGACCAGGCCAACGCTGAATACGCTGATCAAGGTAGCGACACAAGCGCGGAGAATCAGCTGACGAAACTTCACATTCATGGGACGGCCCTCCGGTGGCAAGACAGTAAGAGAGAACATGAGCACGCTATCGAGCAAGATATAAGTGAATGTATCATTCACCTCCATAGTTCTGACGCAAGGCTCTTCGACGGGCGACACACGCGGCCGTCAGTCATTCCGCAATGGAATGATTGCTATCACTCCAATCCCTCTTCCGCCGTTTCAGTCAGCCCATTAGCCTGCGCGCATTCCTTTCCGTACAGCGAGACCCGTTATGAACCCAGCGACCCAGGTGTCCCACGGCACCGCGACAATGACCCCAGGGATGGTGCTGCTGTTCGCCTTCTGCTGCGGCGCGATTGTCGCCAACATCTACTACGCGCAGCCGATCATCGGCCTGATCGCGCCGGACATCGGCCTGACCAACACCATGGCCAGCCTGATCGTTTCCCTGACTCAGATCGGCTATGCGCTGGGGCTGTTCTTCCTGGTGCCGCTGGGGGATTTGCTGGAGAACCGCCGGTTGATGATCATCACCACGCTGGTGGCAATCGGCAGCCTGCTGGGGGCGGCGCTCACCGATCAGCCGAATGTGTTTTTGCTGATTTCGCTGTTGGTGGGGTTCAGTTCGGTGTCGGTGCAGATCCTGATTCCGCTGGCCGCGCACCTGGCGCCGGAAGAAACCCGTGGCCGTGTGGTGGGCGGGATCATGGGCGGATTGTTGCTCGGCATTCTGCTGGCCCGGCCGGTGTCCAGCGTGGTGGCCGACCACTTCGGCTGGCGGGCGATGTTTGTGATTGCCTCCGTGTTGATGGCCGCCATCAGCATCGTGCTGGCCGTAACCATTCCCAAACGTGAACCTGATCACAGTGCTTCCTACGGCCAGTTGCTGGGCTCGCTGTGGACGCTGTTGCGCAAACAACCGGTGCTGCGCCAGCGGGCGTTTTACCAGGGGTGCATGTTTGCCACCTTCAGCCTGTTCTGGACCGCCGTGCCACTGGAGTTGGCGCGCAATCACGGTTTGTCGCAAAGCGAGATCGCGATTTTCGCGCTGGTGGGCGCCATCGGCGCCATTGCCGCCCCTATCGCCGGACGCCTGGCCGATGCCGGCCACACCCGCATCGCATCGTTGCTCGCCCTGCTGTTCGCCAGCCTGAGTTTTCTGCCGGCGTTTATCCATCCGGCCTGGAGCGTCATCGGCCTGGCCGTGACCGGTGTGGTGCTCGACTTCTGCGTGCAGATGAACATGGTCCTCGGCCAGCGTGCGGTGTACGCCCTCGACGGCAAAAGCCGCAGCCGCCTGAATGCGCTGTACATGACCAGCATCTTCATCGGCGGCGCCTTCGGCTCTTCGGTGGCCAGCGCGGTGTACGAACAGGGCGGCTGGTTGTGGATCGTAATCGTCGGCAGCGCATTTCCGCTGCTGGCGTTGTTGCGGTTTTTGAGTGTTTCGCAGAAGACGGCGTTGGCGACTGCGTAAGCTTTAAAGCTTCGTCAGATCGCCGCCCGGAGCTGACTCGCTCCTACAGGGTTCGCGAACATCCTGTGGGAGCGAGCCTGCTCGCGAATGAAAGCGACCCGGATTTATTGCCGCACCAGCTTTTCCATCGCCGCATCCGCCAGAAAGGAGGAGCGGCTTTTGACATTGTGCTCGCGCACATAGCGGTCAATGCGCTGGATCACATAGCCGGGCAGCGTGACATTGACCTTCTCGGTCTTGCCCATATACGGCGAAATATCCAGCTCCAGCATTCCCCAGCCCATGTCGGCGAACTCCGGATTACCACGATGCACCGCTGCCGAAGTCGGCATCGGAATCGTCTCTCCATCTGCCGCGATCTCTTGCAGCATGATGTGGGCAATTTCGACAGCAGCGTTATAGGCATCTTCAAAGGTATCCCCGGCGGTTACCGCGCCAGGAATATCGGGGATCTGGATACCGATAGCGGTGTGTTCATCGCCCCATTCGATACAGATTGGATATTGCATTATGGATCTCCTGCGTAACTGGCTGGCGGGCAGTACAGCCCGGCGCGCCTCCTGATGCTCTTGACCGTCCCGACCGGCAAATCCTTTTTCGGATGGGGGACGGGGATCGTGTATGGGTTGTATCGGTGAGTGAAGATGTGATGACTGCCAGTGCCCCTGTCCAAAGTCCAACCTGCCTCCATCAATTCCTTGATCAATAGCCTGCTCTGCACCACCAGCCTCCTTGCTCCGGCCCAATTAAAAGTAACCCTAGAGTTATCTTTACTCAAGCACAAAATCTCGCAGTACGACGCTCGGTTGTTTTACAGAGTGTGATGCTGCCCATGCCGGGGCGCTATGCGATCGGCCGAGAGGGTGTGATCCGTTACGCCGAGGTCAACCCGGATTACACTCAGCGTCCCGAGCCTGAGGCGATGCTGGATACAATTCGCGGTTCGCACTGACACCATTCATCAAATGTGGGGCGAGCAGCCTCGCCCCACATCGAATCGCGGCTGGCCGTGCGGCTGTTGCTGCGCTCGACCCGGGGGTTGATGAGGTAAGTTTCAGCCCCTCAATCAAGATCAAAAGATCGCAGGCCGCGCCAGCTCCTACATTAAGCGCGTACACAGGTAAATCATCGTCGTTCGCTCCCCGCAATGTCAGACACATGGAGGCTGCTCGTCAAAGCAGGCCAGCAACCGTTCGACCGTTTGCTCAAGTTGTCCGGAGTTGTCGAGCAGGTGCACGGTCGAGTCTTGCGCCAGCAGTTGCTCGCTGAACCGGGCATTGCGTGCCAACCGCTGATTGATCTCGGTCAGCGATTCCCGCCCACGCTCCAGCAAGCGATGACGCAGTACTGCTTGATCCACTGTCAACAACAGCACTAACACGTTCGGATAGCGCGAGCGCGTGTTCTGCAAATGCCCCCGAGAGCCATTGACCAGTACGTCCTGCCCGGCGGCCAGCCAATCGTCGATTTCCCGCGGGATGCCATAGGACAACCCGTTGGCGTGCCAGCTCAGGGCAAATGCCCCTTGAGCGTCCATATCGGCGAATTGCTGCGCACTGACACCCAGCGCCGCCTCGCCCACGGCTTCGGCCGAGCGAGTGATGACCCGCCGCACAATGCGGCAGCCGCGTTCGGCCAACCGCGTTCGTGCAGCATCCAGCAGGCTGTCCTTGCCCGAACCTGAAGGCCCGATGAGATAGATCAACCTGCCTGACATCAAAACACCCTCGTTGCTTGTCGCCATACTTGCTGGACCTTCGGCAGACCCAATGCGGTCTGATCTGCGGCGGCCACGTTACCCGAGTGTGACTCGCCGCGCACGATGTTCGGTGTGCCCATCAACACATTCATGCCGTGGTCCTTGGTAACCACGCCTCGACGGTGGTCGGGAACTCGGCGATGGTCATGCCGCAGCGTGATGGATTCGTCCATCTGCGTCGTGGTCAGGTGGTACTTGCTCATGTAGTACTCACGGTACTTGGATTCGAGGACGAACTGGCGCCGGCCCGGCGAGTGGTCCATCACCGACACCAACTGCACCAGCGGGTTCTCCACCAGATCGCGGAACACGCTGAAAATGTCCGGGTGGCAGAGCTCGCGGCGCAGGTGCAGGCGGTGTTCGGCTCGGGTCAGTTCGGCGTCGGAGGCTGTGGGAAGATGGCTTGCCTGCAGGCTTT
This sequence comes from Pseudomonas sp. IT-196MI5, assembly GCF_949767415.1. NCBI lineage: Bacteria > Pseudomonadati > Pseudomonadota > Gammaproteobacteria > Pseudomonadales > Pseudomonadaceae > Pseudomonas > Pseudomonas sp. IT-196MI5. Next base: position 31,800 of record NZ_CATKPZ010000009.1, on the reverse strand, counting down.
AATACGCTGGGGATCAACACTGATAGAGGCACCGGTGGAGGTAGCTTCGGGTTGACGGAGAGGCTCAGGGCATGAGGGGGCGTGTGCCACAACAGCGCCCGAGGCGGCCTACCGGCCGGCCTGGTTCTTCATGCGTGCGCATTTCCCTGTAGGAGCTGTCGAGTGCAACGAGGCTGCGATCTTTTAGCTTTATTCCTGACAAACAAGAGCAAAAGATCGCAGCCTTCGGCAGCTCGGCGTGATACATCCGCGAAATCAGGTCGGCTGGCAGGCCGCCTTCGCTGGCAAGCCAGCGCCTACAGGGATTGGGGTTGAACCGAATTATTCAGCAGGCACAAAAAAGGCGACACGAAAGTCGCCTTGGTGCGTTACTGCCCGAATTGCCGCCCCAGGCCACCCGGCACACCGTGAATGTCAGTCTCCTCCCACGGCCCCTTCGGACTGATCGACCGGCTCCAGCCGTTATCCCACCGGTAATAGGTACGCTGGCGATAAAAAGTATTGGGCTGGTCATCGAGCACATACACCCCAAGCTTCGGATCCCAATGGCTGTTGCCCCCGGGTGGTGGCGCGAAGCTCGCAGAAGTGCGTGGCAACGGCTTGGAGGGCTTGGCCGGGATGCTCGGCTTGCTCGGTACAGGCGAAGTCGATGGCGTAGGGCTGGGCTGCGACGGCGGGAACGGTGGTGGTGCCTGTTGTTCCGTTGGTGGCTGGACCGCACAAGCGCTTAACCCCATAACGACGCTGAGCAGGGTGATACGAGCGAATGCGGTCATGATTGCGTTTTCCTGTTATTTGTCCGGGCTATCGATGGTCAGTGTTTGCGGCGCGGTGGTGCTGCTGGCCAGAGGCTGGCTGCGACCGATCCATTCGCCGGCGGTGGGTTTGCCGGCGCGGGAAATGCGCGCAACCAGTTGGACTTCAGGGAAGTTCGACAGTTTCAATTGCGGCATCATTGCGTCGGCATCGCCCAGTTCGACGGTCACCGGCAGGTCGGCCACGGTCAAGCGCTTGACCGCCAGCGGGGCCGGAGGACCGGAGATCGCACGGGCGAAGATGAACACGCTGTCGCCAGGCTGGACCTTGGATTTGAGGTCCGCTGCCAGATCGACACTGACCTTGAGCAACGCCGAGGCCTTGGCCGCCGGTGCCTGCGCAACCTTGCCGCCACTGGCCACCAGCTTCTCAGTGGCCCGGGTAATCCCGCCTTGCAACGCCTCGCGGGATCTGTCTTGCGGCGGCAGTTGCGCCAGCAGACGATTCCAATAGTCGATAGCCTCCTGATAGCGCTCGCCTTCAAACGCAGCGATGCCGAGCAGGCCGAGGCTGGTGACTTCCTTCGGATCAGCCTTGAGCGCTTCGTCGGTCAGCGCCTGGACCTTGTCCGACCACTTCTTGCCATCGGCGAAATACTGGGCCTGAGCCCATTGGCCGAGCAGCTCGGGCTGACGACCAGCCAGGTTCACCGTGCGCTCGAACATCTTCGCCGCGTCCGCCGGGCGATCCTGAGCCATGTAGGTACGACCGAGGAAGTACGTGCCTTCGGCGGAATCCGGTTGAGCGGCAACTGCGCGCTCCAGGCGTTTGGTCATCTCTTCCATCGATTGCGGTGCCTGCGCGAACTCGCGAGTCAGCTCAACCTTGTCGCTGGCGCCGTAATGCAGGTACAGCCCCAGGCCCAGCACCGGCACCAGAACGGCCGCCAGCAATGGCAAGGGTTTGCCCAGACGCGATACCGGCGGCGCTTCGACGCCTTCGGTGTCCGCCAGCAACTCACGGGCCGCTTCGGCGCGACCGGCGTCCATTTGCGCCGCATCGAGTACGCCCTCTTCCTGCTGAGTCTGCAACTCAGCCACGCGCTCCTGATAAAGTGCAACGTTCAGGGCGGTACGATCCTCTTCACGCTGGGCGCGACGGCTGCGCAGCACCGGGATCAACAGAAAACTCAGGGCCACCAGAAGCAGCAGACCAGCAGCGAGCCAGAAATCAATCATTCTTGGTTTTATCCAACAGGTGGTCGAGGCGCGAACGCTCCTCGGCAGACAGCGAGCCCGGGGTACCGGCGCGTTGCACGCGACGACGGCGAACGATCACCGCGATGATCACGACACCGCCCAGCAACAGACCGGCGGGGCCGAACCAGAGCAAGGCGGTCTTGGCGTTCAGCGCAGGCTTGTAGCGGACAAAATCACCGTAGCGATCGACCATGAAGTCGATGATCTGCTGGTTGTCCTTGCCCTCGCCGAGCATGCGGAAAATCTCTTTGCGCAGGTCGGCAGCAATCGGTGCGTTGGAATCGGCGATGTCCTGATTCTGGCACTTGGGGCAACGCAGCTCCTTGGTCAACTCGCGAAAACGCTCGCGATCACCTTCCTTGGCGAACTCGTAGGTGTCGATGGCCGCGTGGGCCACGCCGGCCAGGCTCAAACCCAGAACAGCGGCAGCGATCCAGCGCTTCATGGCTTGGCCTCGTCGACCAGCGCCTGGTATTTGACCGCCAGTTTTTCGCGCCAGACCTGTTCGTCGATCACACCGACGAACTTGTCGCGGATGATGCCCTTCGCGTCGATGAAGAAGGTTTCCGGCGCGCCATAGACACCGAGGTTGAGGCCCAGCGAGCCTTGGTCGTCACGAATGTCCAGTGCATACGGGTTGTGGAAATCCGTCAGCCACTTCAAGGCATCGGCGTTGGTGTCCTTGTAGTTGATGCCGTAAATCACCACGCCTTGCTGGGCCAGCTTGTTCAACACCGGGTGCTCGACCCGGCAGGAAATGCACCAGGTGCCCCAGACGTTGACCAGCGCCGGCTTGCCGAGAATGTCAGCGCGGGTCAGGGTCTTGTCACCCTGCACTGCCGGCAGGGAAAACTCCGGGAACGGCTTGTCGATCATGGCCGAAGGCAGCTCGGCCGGATCCAGGTACAACCCACGGTAAAGGAATACAGCGACCACCAGAAAAATCGCCAGTGGCAACAACATCAACCAACGCTTCATGCAGTGGCTCCCGACATGCCCAGTGCTTCGCGCACGCGGCTTTTGACCTTGACCCGATATCGCCGATCCAGCGCCGCCAGCAACCCGCCGAAGCCGGTCAGCAGACCACCGAACCAGATCCAGCGCACGAACGGTTTGACGTGCACGCGCACAGCCCAGGCACCGTTACCCAAGGGCTCACCAAGGGCTACATAGAGGTCGCGAGTGAAACCGGCGTCGATGCCGGCTTCAGTCATCACCGAGTTCTGCACGGTATAGAGGCGTTTTTCCGGGTGCAGCACGCTGACTTCCTTACCGTTGCGGATCACCCGGACGGTGCCCTTGTCGGACGTGAAGTTCGGGCCTTCAAAGTGTTTGGCGCCTTCGAAGATGAAGTGGTAGCCGGCCAGGTCCATGGACTCGCCCGGCGCCAGGCGCAGGTCACGCTCGGCACTGTTCTGGCTCGACAGCACGACACCCAGCGCACACACGGCGATGCCCAGGTGTGCGACCTGCATGCCCCAGTAACTGCGGGTCAGGGTCGGCAGGCCCTTGATCAGGCCCTTGTGGCGGGTCTTGTCGAAGATGTCACGCACACCGGCCAGCAACACCCAGGCGGCGAGCATGAAGGTCGCGAGTACCGCCCAGTTGAAATCGCCGTAGGCGACACCGGCCACCACGGCCAAAGCGGCACTGCCCAGCAAGATCGGCGTCAGCATGCTCACCAGCCACTTCACCGGGGTGTCTTTCCAGCGCACGATCACACCGACCGCCATCACCATCATCAACAACGCCATCAACGGAATGAACAGCGCGTTGAAGTACGGCGGGCCGACCGACAGCTTGGCGCCGGTCATGGCGTCCAGAATCAGCGGGTACAAGGTGCCGAGCAGGATCATCGAAGCCGCTACCACCAGCACCAGGTTGTTGCCCAACAACAGGGTTTCCCGGGACCAGAGGTTGAAGCCCACCTGGCTCTTGACCACCGGCGCGCGCAGGGCGAACAGGGTCAGCGAACCACCGACCACGAACAGCAGGAAAATCAGGATGAACACCCCGCGCTCCGGATCGGACGCAAAGGCGTGCACCGAGGTCAGCACGCCGGAACGCACGAGGAAGGTACCGAGCAGGCTCAAGGAGAATGCGGCGATGGCCAGCAACACGGTCCAGCTCTTGAACACGCCACGCTTTTCCGTGACCGCCAGCGAGTGAATCAGCGCGGTGCCCACCAGCCAAGGCATGAACGAGGCGTTTTCCACCGGGTCCCAGAACCACCAGCCGCCCCAGCCGAGTTCGTAGTAGGCCCACCACGAACCCAGGGTGATGCCGATACCGAGGAAGGCCCAGGCAACGATGGTCCACGGACGCGACCAGCGTGCCCATGCGGCATCCAGGCGACCGCCCATCAGCGCGGCGATGGCGAAGGCGAAGGCCACCGAGAAACCGACGTAGCCCATGTACAGCATCGGCGGGTGAACGATCAGGCCGATGTCTTGCAGCAACGGGTTGAGGTCGGCGCCGTCGCCTGGCACTTGCGGCAGGATGCGTTTGAACGGGTTGGAGGTCATGATCAGGAACAGCAGGAAACCGGTGCTGATCATGCCCATCACCGCCAGCACGCGGGCCTGCATGACCTGCGGCAACTGCCGGGAGAACACCGACACCGCGAAAGTCCAGCCACCGAGAATCAAGGCCCACAACAGCAGGGAACCTTCGTGGGCACCCCACACGGCGCTGAACTTGTAGTACCACGGCAACGCGCTGTTGGAGTTGTTGGCCACATAGGCCACGGAGAAATCGTCCGCCATGAAGGCGTAGGTCAGGCAACCGAAGGCAAACAGCAGAAAGGTGAATTGCCCCCACGCCGCCGGCTGGGCCAGGCTCATCCACAGGCGATCACCGCGCCAGGCACCGAGCAATGGCACCACCGCCTGGGCCAGGGCGAAGCACAGGGCCAGGATCATCGCCAGGTGGCCAAGCTCGGGAATAAAGATGCCGGATGTCATGGATCAACCCTCCTTCGCGGGCGTTGGAGCCGATTGACCGCTGTCTTTCAACGCCTTGGTCACTTCCGGCGGCATGTACTTCTCATCGTGTTTGGCCAGCACTTCATCGGCCACTACCACGCCATCGGCATTGAGCTTGCCGAGGGCGACGATGCCCTGCCCTTCGCGGAACAGGTCCGGCAGGATGCCGCGATAAGTGATGGTCACGGACTTGTTGAAGTCGGTGACGACAAACTTCACGTCCAGAGAATCACTGGAACGCTCCAGCGAGCCCTTCTCGACCATGCCGCCAGCACGAATGCGCGTACCTTGCGGGGCTTCGCCGTTGGCGATCTGGGTCGGTGTGTAGAACAGATTGATGTTCTGCTGCAGGGCGCTCAGGGCCAGGCCGACGGCAGCGCCGACCCCGACCATGATCGCGAGAATGATGACAAGACGCTTTTTGCGCAGCGGATTCACTGGCCGTTCTCCCGGCGCAGACGACGCGCCTCTTGTTGCAGATACCGCTTGCGGGCCAGGATCGGCGCCGCCACGTTGAGGGCCAATACCGCGAGGCAGATGCCATAGGCTGACCAGACATACAGGCCATGATGACCCATGGCGAGAAAGTCGCCGAATGAAGCAAAACTCATCGAGCGACCTCCAGGCTGTTTTCCACTTCGGTTTTGACCCAACTGGCCCGGGCTTCGCGCTTGAGCACTTCAAGGCGCATGCGCAGCAGCAGGACCGCGCCGAAGAAACAGTAGAAACCCAGCGCCGTCAGCAGCAATGGCAGCCACATCTCGGCCGGCATCGCCGGTTTTTCGGTGAGCGTGAAGGTCGCGCCCTGGTGCAGGGTGTTCCACCACTCCACCGAGTACTTGATGATCGGGATGTTGATCACGCCGACGATCGCCAGCACCGCGCAGGCCTTGGCCGCGCTGTCACGATTGCTGATCGCGTTGCCCAGCGCAATGAGACCGAAGTACAGGAACAGCAGAATCAACATGGACGTAAGGCGTGCATCCCAGACCCACCACGAGCCCCAGGTCGGCTTGCCCCAGATCGCCCCGGTGACCAGCGCCACGGCGGTCATCCAGGCACCGATCGGCGCGGCGCATTGCAGGGCGACATCGGCCAGCTTCATCTTCCAGACCAGCCCGACGATGCCGCACACGGCCAGCATCACGTAGATGGACTGCGCCAGCATGGCGGCCGGGACGTGGATATAGATGATGCGAAAGCTGTTGCCCTGCTGATAGTCCGGTGGCGCGAAGGCCAGGCCCCAGACCACGCCAACGCTGATCAGCAACAACGCCGCGACGCTCAGCCAAGGCAACATTTTGCCGCTGATGCCGTAAAACCATTTGGGCGAGCCAAGCTTGTGAAACCACGTCCAGTTCATACTCTGTTTCCGTCACGGTTGCTCTTTACTATGAAGAGCCAGGGTCTGCTTTTTTTTTAAAAGAGTGGTTACTTTTTAACCAGACCTCATTATTCGCCGACGCTGATCTTCAGGCCAGCAGCTATTGCAAAAGGTGTCAGGGTTATCGCCAGGGCGGTCAGGCTGCCAAGCCACAACAGATAACCAGTCGCCGGCATCCCCTGCAAGGCAGCCTGCAAGGCGCCACTGCCAAGGATCAATACCGGGATGTACAGCGGCAGAATCAGCAGTGCCAGTAACAGGCCACCGCGCTTCAAGCCCACGGTCAGTGCCGCACCCACCGCACCGAGCAGGCTCAGTACCGGTGTACCGAGCAGCAACGAAAGCAGCAACACTGGCAGACAGGCGGCAGGCAAACCGAGCATCAGCGCCAGCAAGGGCGCGAGCAAAACCAGTGCCAGGCCGGAAAAAGCCCAGTGTGCCAGCACTTTGGCCAAAACCAGAAGAGCCAGGGGGTGCGGCGAAAGGACCCACTGCTCAAGCGATCCGTCTTCGAAATCACTGCGGAAAAGCCCGTCCAGCGAGAGCAAGACCGATAAAAGTGCCGCGACCCAGACCAGCCCCGGAGACAAGGTTTGCAACAATTGAGACTCAGGACCGACCGCCAGCGGGAACAGGGAAACGACGATGGCAAAGAACACCAGTGGATTGGCCAGCTCCGCCGGACGGCGGAACAGCAGACGAGCCTCGCGGGCGACCAGCAGGCCGAAAACACTCATACGGCCCAGCTCCCCAGATCGATGTCGCGATAACCGGCCGGCATCCGGCTCAGCGTGTGATGAGTGGTCAACACCACCATCCCGCCGCGTTCGCAGTGGCCGGCCAGATGAGATTCAAGCTGTGCCACGCCCTGCTTGTCGAGGGCGGTAAAGGGTTCATCGAGGATCCACAGTGGCGGACTGTCCAGATACAGGCGAGCCAAGGCGACGCGGCGCTGTTGACCGGCTGACAGGGTGTGGCAAGGCACATCCTCGAATCCGCGCAGCCCCACCGCGGCCAGCGCCTGCCAGATCGCCTCATGGGTCGCCGGATGATGCAAGGCACACAGCCAGCTCAGATTCTCTTCCGGCGTCAGCAAATCCTTGATCCCGGCCGCGTGGCCGATCCACAGCAGGTTGCGCGCCAGCTCAAAGCGTTGCTCGTTCAGCGGCTGGCCGTTGAGCAGCACTTGACCGGCGGTCGGCTGCATCAGCCCCGAGAGCAGGCGTAGCAGGCTGGTCTTGCCACTGCCGTTGGGGCCGCTGATTTGTACCATTTCGCCACTGGCCAGTCGCAAATCGAGATTTTCGAAGAGCAGCCGAAGGTCTCGCTCACAGGCAAGGGCAACGGTTTGCAGGACAGGACTGGTCAAGGGATCACGGGCCTTATACGGTTCAAGTCGGCACTGGCGCGGCCGTTAAAGAGATGCAGCATAGATGCAATGACGTCTTGTTCTAGAGAGCTGCGTCAAACAATTGCAAAGTTTTCGCCATTTTTGGATACAACGGCGCGGCATTATACATGCCAGGCCTTACTCCAAAGAGTGGATTTTCCTCAGGTTGTGACCGCGTATGACAGGCGAAATGAACATCCTCCCGCTACCGCAAACCCTGCCGGCGACATCACGCCCGCCGGTGGTCAGCGGTGAACTGCTCAAATTGCTGACGCCGGTGGAGGGGCTGATCAGCGTCGGTCAAACCGCCCAGGCCGAAGTCTTGTCGCTCAAGCAGGCGGATCAGACTTTCCAGATGCTGCTCAAGGTCACCCTCGACAGCGGGCGCCAGACCACGGTCCAGACCACCAGTAATCAACCGCTGGCCCAGGGCACCACGCTGGTCGTCACCCAACCCACGGCCGGTAGTCTGGCCGTGACGGTGCAACAGGCCATCGCCTCCAGCGTCGCCATCCTCACCCGCCTCGACACTGCGCAACTGCCGGTTGGCACCCTGCTGCAAGGCAAAGTGCTGACCTCGCAAGTGTTGCCGCAGGTGCCTGGCCAGTCCATGGTGTTTCGCTCGATGGTGAGCCTGCTCAATACCGCACTGAGTGGCAGTACCCTGAGCATCGACAGTCCGCAGCCCTTGCGCATCGGCACCTTGCTGAGCGCACAGGTGCAGGACAGCCAGACTTTGAAGTTCGTGCCGCTGAGCAGCCGCCAGGAACAACTGGCGGTGACCCGGCAACTGGTCGACCAGCAAAGCCGCCAGGGGTCGCTGGATGGCTTGCTCAAGCTCCTGCAAAACCTTGCGCCCTCGGACCAGACATCCGTTGAATTGCGCAGCGCCGCTACCCGGTTGCTCGCCGTCCTGCCGGATGTTCAACAATTGAGCACCCCCAAGGGCCTGGCCCAGGCCGTGGCCAGCAGCGGTGTATTTCTCGAAAGCAAATTGCTGACCGGGCAAAACCCGACACTCGCGCCGGACATGAAAGGCGACCTGCTCAAACTGGTTGCGCAGTTGAGTCAGGGCTTGCCAGCCAACACCAGCCTCGGCGCGATCATCGCCGCCAACACCCTGGCCCAGGCCATGCCGAATTTTGTCCGCAATGCCCTGGGCCTGCTTGGCCAGGTCAGTGCCAAACCGTCGCCGAGCGGTTTCCCGCTGCCCGAACGCCGGTTGCAAAGCGCCGACGGCGAGAACGACCTCGAACACCTGCTACGCCTGGCCGCCGCCGCGGTTTCACGCCTGCAAAGCCATCAGCTGTCGAGCCTGGAACAAACCGGCGTAACCGCCGACGGGCGGCTGATGAGCACCTGGCAGCTGGAAATCCCGATGCGCAACATGCAGGACATCGTGCCCTTGCAGGTCAAATTCCAGCGTGAAGAGTCACCCGAAAAAGACCAGCCGAAGGAGCGTCGCGAAGAACGCGAACCCAAGCAACAGCTGTGGCGTGTGGAGTTGGCCTTCGCCATGGAGCCTTTGGGGCCGCTGCAAATTCAGGCGCAGCTGATCAAGGACAGCCTCAGCAGCCAGCTCTGGGCCGAGCGGCCTTACACCGCCAGCCTGATCGACAGCAACCTCAGCGGGCTACGCGACCGCTTGCTGTCCGCCGGCCTGAACGTCGGCGACCTCGATTGCCACCTCGGCACACCACCCCAAGGTCCGCAAACCCGTCTCGAACAACGCTGGGTCGACGAAACCGCATGAAAAACCCCAACGCCCCACGCCAGGCCATCGCTCTCAAATACGACGGCAGCCATGCTCCCACCCTCACCGCCAAGGGCGACGAAGAACTGGCGGAAGAAATCCTGCGCATTGCCCGCGACTGCGAAGTGCCGATCTACGAAAACGCCGAACTGGTGAGACTGCTAGCCCGTATGGAACTGGGGGACAGCATTCCCCAGGAGTTGTATCTGACGATTGCCGAGATCATTGCGTTTGCGTGGAGTTTGAAGGGGAAGTTTCCGGCGGGGCATGATCCGGAGGCGCCGAAGATGGAGCGTGATATCACCACTGCAACATCAGAATGAAAGCATCATTCTATCGATAACTGTCACGGCAGCGTTTTGATCAGATAACCTTTATAAAGTCCTGGCTATATACGCCTGCGATTATCACGCTCCGACCATCAGTTCATCCATCAACTGGTGGCTGTCACTCAGGGGAGTCGAAGAAGATTTTCAGCAATGTAGAGAGGATCCTCTCCTCCTCCACGTTGACTAAGATAGTAAGAAACCCGAATTCCCACTTCCGGCCAACCCGGACTATTATATTCCTGTAGTCGAAATCGAGCCTTTTTACCCGCAATGCTTGATATTGTTACGAACCCATGGGTTAACTCAGGATTAAACTCTATTATGGAGCCAGTTTTACGTTCACGAACACTGCTCATCTGAATCTCCTTTACATAAGGCCGAGGCCGAAAGATTTAAATCATTCCCGACATTAGAACGGGACACGCTTATTGAACACCCCTCCCAGCAAATATTAAACTATCAAATATGACAGTTTTTTTGCTTTATAAAAGCATTTCAAAATAATGGATTTAAAAAGTTTTCGAGCGTAAGAATTGGCACTAAACAACGTATGAACGATCATCTAATCTTGGCGCACGACAAGAAACAGCCGAACTACCTCAACAGGTCTGAGCAAAAGAAATTGCTGATCAGGAGAATATTGCGATGAAGTTGCACCGCACGATTGCCGAGATCATTGCATTTGCGCGGAGTTTGAAGGGGATGTTTTCCGAGGGGTAGAGTCCAGAATCGGTGATGGTGGAGAAAGATGTCACCGAACGCGGGGATGATTATTGAGTTTGTGTTGAATGTAAAAGATCGCAGCCTCGTTTCACTCGACAGCTCCTACAGGGCGTACGCCATTCCACGGCCTTGAATATTGCACCGGTCATTTAGCCGCCTTCGCTGGCAAGCCAGCTCCTGCAAAGCGCAAAAGCCTGAGACTGCGACCGACAATCAATCCATTGATAAGGCCAGCCCCCAGTGCCGACCCTGCCGTCATCGGCAATTCATTGGCCATTTCCGGATACATCGCTGCCTGATAGCCAAGGTAGTAACGCCATGCAAAGAAGCCCCAATACACCATCAGCACCTTGATCGTGCCAGGCAGAACCAGATGTTCCCCCTCGCGCTGCACATTGCCGTACGAGAAAAAGCGCAGTGCCAGCAACCATCCGGCCAATAACCCGATTACATAGGCCGAGAATGGAATGACTACACTTTGGGAGATATTCAGCGAAGCCAGGGACAGGATCACGAATATCACCGGCGTAATCTGCAATGACCTTTTCGACTCATGACTCTTGAAACAGGCAATGACACCGTAATAAGTCAGGATCAGAAAAACCGCATAAACCCACAGCGGTGTACCGCGCACAATGTCGATCATAAGCCTCCTTGGCACTGCATATCTTGAACAAGATGTTCAACCTACTGATGGCGGGTTGCGAACACAAGACTGTGAAATCTGAGAAAGATATAGACAGGAGACTACGACGGTGTAATACCTGTCTGAGGATGAAGGGGGATGCGTCGGATCGCGGAGAAGATTGCTGCGCATTCGAAGACGCCATCGCGAGCAAGCTCGCTCCCACAATTGATCTTCAGTGAACACGGATATTGTGTCCGACATAGAACTACTGTGGGAGCGAGCTCGCTCGCGATAGCAATCTCAAAGGAACTGAAAAACTCAGTTCTTGTGCAACTTGCTCATCAACTCCGCCTCAGCCTGGGTCAGGCCACAGGACTGGGTCAGTTCGTTGACGCTGGCGCCCATCCCGACCAGTCGCGCTGCCTGAGCAAACGACAGGCTTGAAGGATCACGCTGTTCCAGCTGGGCGAGTTTGTCCGGCAACGGCGCAACGATCGCCCGCAGCTCATGCAGATCTTCGCCCATGCGCACATTGCCGTTCTGGTAATCGTCGACACACTTGGCCAGGTCCTTGATACGCTGATCGCGCAGCGCATCACCCTTGGTCTGTTGTGCGGCGATCTGCTTTTGAGCGCGAATGTACGCCAGGAACATTGCCAGCGTGCCTGCCCAGAACAGGAACAGGACAATGACCGCAACCTCGAGAATCAATCAGATACTCTCCAGTTCCGACCATTCTTCTTCGCTCATCATCTTGTCGAGCTCGACCAGGATGAGCAATTCGTTGTTCTTGTTGCACACGCCTTGAATGAACTTGGCGGACTCTTCGTTACCCACGTTCGGCGCGGTTTCGATTTCCGACTGACGCAGGTAAACCACTTCGGCCACGCTGTCGACCATGATCCCGACCACCTGCTTGTCGGCTTCGATGATGACGATACGGGTGTTGTCGCTGATCTCGGCATTCATCAGGCCGAAGCGCTGGCGGGTGTCGATCACGGTGACGACGTTGCCGCGCAGGTTGATGATACCCAGCACGTAACTCGGGGCACCCGGGACCGGGGCGATTTCGGTGTAGCGCAGGACTTCCTGAACGCGCATCACGTTGATGCCGTAGGTCTCGTTGTCCAGCTTGAAGGTGACCCATTGCAGGATCGGATCTTCGGAACCCTTTGCCGCCGTCGCCTTGTCATTCATACCCTGATCCCCTCAAGAAACCGCCCTGGCGGTGTTGTTCTGTTATGTAGTTTTGTGGGTCGGCTTTTGGCCGCCCATGTGCTTTGCCCCGCCGCTGGCGATCAACTCGGCCAGCGCGGAAACGTCGAGCAAGGCACACATGTGTTCAATCACCGTGCCGGCCAGCCATGGCCGCTGGCCTCGGTGACTTCTCCATTTGATTTCATTCGGGTCCAGGCGCAACGAGCGGCTGACCTGATGCACCGCCAGCCCCCACTCGTAGCCTTGCACCGAAATCACGTATTGCAGACCCTGCTTGAAATCGTCGCGATAACGGTCGGGCATGACCCAGCGCGCGGTATCGAGGACCTTGAGGTTGCCGGCCTGGCTCGGCAGGATGCCCAGGAACCACTCCGGCTGACCGAACAACGGCGTCAGCTCATGACCGGCCAGGGAGTAAATCGAACCCAGGCACACCAACGGCACCGCCAGGGTCAACCCGGCGACATCGAACAGCAGGCATTCGAAGGGTTCGGCAGCCCAGGACGGACGACCGTCGGTTTGTACCGGTGGCGGCGTGTTCGCGGGTGGCAGATGCACTTCGACCACCGGCGCCACCAGAATCCGCTGCACCTCGACCGCCACAGGCTCTGGTGCTGGCGGCACTTCGGCGACAGACGCCACCAGTGTTTGCAGCAACGGCGCGATGGTCGATACCGGCGCCAGGACCGGTGCCGGCGCTTCGATCACGGCCACTGGTGCTTTTGCCACTGGCACAACGACGGGGGCAGCAGCCAATGCTGGTTTTTGCGCATCACGAGCCTGCTCTTCAAGCACGGCCGCCTGGAACTCATCCAGCGCAGCTGCAACCTCGACCACCTCGGGCAGCGCTTCAATTTCCGGTGGCAATTCTTCGGTTGCGTCCTGCAGCAAGTTGTCCAGATACGACTGCAGCGCCAGTTGCGGGCGCGACGTGACCTTCACCGGCCGATTCATGCGCACACCATCGTAGGAGCTGCCACAGGCTGCGATCTTTTGCTCTTGATCTTTTCAAGGACGCCACAAAGCAAGATCAAAAGATCGCAGCCTGCGGCAGCTCCTACAGGGATTGAATTCATCTCAAGCCACCTGCGGAACGAGTTGTGCCGCCAGCAGATGCTTGAGCAACGCGCGGTAAGCGAGAACGCCACGGCTCTTGCCGTCGAATTGTGAAGGCGTCAGCCCCGCTCGACTGGCATCGCGCAGGCGCGTGTCCACCGGGATGTAGCCCTGCCAGATTTCGTCGGGGAATTTGTCGCGCAGCACGCGCAAGGTTCCGAGGGACGCCTGGGTGCGTCGGTCAAACAGCGTCGGCACGATGGTGAAAGGCAGCGCCTGTTTACGCGAGCGGTTGATCATCGCCAGGGTGTTGACCATACGCTCAAGGCCTTTGACCGCCAGGTGTTCGGTCTGCACCGGGATCACCAGTTGCTGGCTCGCCGCCAAGGCATTGACCATCAACACGCCAAGCAATGGCGGGCTGTCGATCACGGCGTAATCGAAGTCCTGCCACAGTTGCGCCAGGCTCTTGGCAATCACCAGGCCCAAACCGCTCTGCCCCGGCGACTGGCGCTCAAGGGTGGCCAGCGCGGTGCTGGAGGGCAACAGGGAGATGCGTTCGTCACTGGTCGACAGCAGCAGTTGACCCGGCAGGCCTTGCGGCACGCCGCCCTTGTGCAGGAACAGGTCGTAGTTGCTGTGCTCCAGGCTGTCGGGATCGTAGCCGAAATAGCTGGTCATCGAGCCGTGGGGGTCGAGATCGACCACGACCACACGCTTGCCCGCCTCCGCCAGTAAACCGGCTAAAGCGATGGAGGAAGTGGTTTTACCGACACCACCCTTTTGATTGGCGACTGCCCAGACTCTCATTCGGATTGTTCCTCCCGGCCGAACGGATCGGCCGAGAAATAGCTCAACGTGTTAATGCGGGCGACGGAGAATTGACGGCGCTCTCTCGTACCGGCGACTTGACCGGGGTCGGTGCAGTTTGTGTGCCAGCACGCTTCAATGCGGCATCCGGTTGCGCATGGGCGGTTCCGGTGCCGGTCAGGCTGCGGCGCACATCGAGGTTGCGCGACACCACCAGCACCACGCGACGGTTGCGTGCGCGGCCTTCAGCCGTGGCATTGTTGGCCACCGGCTGAAACTCGCCGTAGCCCACCGACGCCAGGCGACCGGGGTTCACCCCCTGCATCGCCAGCATGCGCACGATGCTGGCCGAACGGGCCGAGGACAGTTCCCAGTTGGTCGGGTACTGCGCGGTACGGATCGGTTGATCGTCGGTAAAACCTTCGACGTGAATCGGGTTGTCGAACGGCTTCAGGATCGCCGCGACCTTGTCGATGATGTTGAACGCGATGTCGCTGGGCATGGCGTCGCCGCTGCCGAACAACAGGCTGGAATTGAGCTCGATCTCGACCCACAGCTCATTGCCGCGCACAGTCATCTGGTTGGAGCTGATCAGGTCACCGAACGCCGCGCTGATGTCATCGGCGATGCTTTTGAGTGGATCGCTGGTGCCGGCGACACCGGCATCGACCTGGTCACTGTCCTTGACCAGCGGCTTGGCCGGGGTCACGGTCTTCGGCCGCTCGTCACCGATGGGGATCGGCTTGAGCGAACGATCGGAATCGGTGAAGACGCCGATCAGCGCTTCGGAAATGACCTTGTACTTGCCTTCGTTGATCGCCGAGATCGAGTACATCACCACGAAAAAAGCGAACAGCAAGGTGATGAAGTCGGCGTAGGAAACCAGCCAACGTTCATGGTTTACATGCTCTTCATGCTGGCGACGACGTGCCATGGTCCATGTCTCCCATCAATCCATCAATCCATGAAGCCTTGAAGCTTCAACTCAATTGAGCGAGGGTTTTCACCTTCGGCAATCGACAGGAGCCCTTCCAGCAACATTTCGCGATAACGCGACTGACGCAACGCGATGGATTTGAGTTTGGCGGCAATCGGCAACAGCACCAGGTTGGCACTGGCCACGCCGTAGATGGTGGCAACGAACGCCACGGCGATGCCGTTACCCAGTTGCGACGGATCACCCAGGTTGCCCATGACGTGAATCAGGCCCATCACCGCACCGATGATGCCGATGGTCGGCGCGTAACCGCCCATGCTTTCGAAGACTTTGGCCGCTTCGACATCGCGGCTTTCCTGGGTGTAGAAATCCACTTCCAGAATGCTGCGGATCGCTTCCGGCTCGGCGCCGTCGACCAGCAGTTGCAGGCCTTTGCGCGCGTAGTTGTCGGGTTCTGCGTCGGCGATACCTTCAAGGCCTAGCAGACCTTCCTTGCGGGCGGTCAGGCTCCAGTTCACCACGCGGTCGATGCCACCGGCCAGGTCAACGCGAGGCGGGAACAGGATCCAGGCGAGGATCTGCATCGCACGCTTGAAGGCACTCATCGGCGATTGCAACAGCGCGGCGCCAATGGTGCCGCCGAGCACGATCAGCGCTGCCGGACCGTTGGCCAGGGCGCCGAGATGACCACCTTCGAGATAGTTGCCACCGATGATGGCGACGAAGGCCATGATGATGCCGATCAGGCTTAGAACATCCATCAGATACAGGCCTCGACCAGGTGCTTGCCAATGTCGTCAAGGCTGTACACCGCGTCCGCGAGCTCGGCTTTGACGATGGCCATCGGCATGCCGTAGATCACGCAACTGGCTTCGTCCTGTGCCCAGATCGAACTGCCGCCCTGCTTGAGCATACGCGCGCCTTCTCGACCATCGGCGCCCATGCCGGTGAGGACGACCGCCAGAACTTTGTCGCCGTAGGACTTGGCTGCCGAACCGAAGGTGATGTCCACGCACGGCTTGTAATTCAGACGCTCGTCACCCGGGAGGATTTTCACCGCACCGCGGCCGTCGATCATCATCTGCTTGCCACCCGGCGCCAGCAGCGCCAGGCCCGGACGCAGGATGTCGCCATCCTCGGCTTCCTTGACGCTGATGCGGCAGAGCTTGTCCAGGCGCTCGGCGAAAGCCTTGGTGAAGGCGGCCGGCATATGTTGAACCAACACGATCGGGGCCGGGAAACTGGCCGGCAATTGGGTCAACACCCGCTGCAGGGCAACCGGACCGCCGGTGGACGTACCGATGGCCACCAGTTTGTAGGCCTTGCGTTTTGGCGCGGGCGACGGCGCAGTGGCCGCCTGTGTACGCGCCGGAATCGGTGCCGGTGCCGGACGCACGGGCGCGCTGCTGCCGTAACTGCCGACGCTCGAAGGCGCAGGTGTTGGAGCGGGTGCGGCCACAGGGGCCGGAGCGCTGTAAGTGCTGACGCGACGATTGCTGCGCGAGATGCTCAGGATCTTTTCGCACAGCAGTTGCTTGACCTTCTCGGGGTTGCGCGAGATGTCTTCGAAGTTTTTCGGCAGGAAGTCCACCGCGCCGGCATCCAGCGCATCGAGCGTGACGCGGGCGCCTTCGTGGGTCAGCGAGGAGAACATCAGGACCGGGGTCGGGCAGCGCTGCATGATGTGCCGTACGGCGGTGATGCCGTCCATCATCGGCATCTCGTAGTCCATGGTGATCACGTCGGGCTTGAGAGCCAGCGCCTGATCGATCGCCTCTTTGCCGTTGGTCGCCGTGCCGACGACCTGGATATTGGAATCCGCTGAAAGAATTTCCGAGACGCGGCGGCGGAAAAACCCCGAATCGTCCACCACCAGGACTTTGACTGCCATAAACACTCCATTAGATGGAGCGAGGCCAGGCGCCCCGCTCCACCAGAATCAAATACGCCGTGTGGCGTAACGCTTGAGCATGCTCGGAACATCGAGAATCAGCGCGATGCGGCCGTCACCGGTGATGGTGGCGCCGGACATGCCCGGCGTTCCCTGGAGCATTTTGCCCAATGGCTTGATGACCACTTCTTCCTGGCCCACCAGTTGATCGACGACAAAGCCGATCCGCTGCGTGCCCACCGAAAGGATCACCACATGGCCCTCGCGCTGCTCTTCGTGAGCGGCGGAGCTGACCAGCCAGCGTTTGAGATAGAACAATGGCAGTGCCTTGTCCCGCACGATCACCACTTCCTGGCCGTCCACGACGTTGGTGGTCGACAGGTCGAGGTGGAAGATCTCGTTGACGTTCACCAGCGGGAACGCAAACGCCTGGTTGCCGAGCATGACCATCAGCGTCGGCATGATCGCCAGGGTCAGCGGCACCTTGATGACAATCTTCGAACCCTGCCCCTTGGCCGAGTAGATGTTGATCGAACCGTTGAGCTGGGAAATCTTGGTTTTCACCACGTCCATGCCCACGCCGCGACCCGATACGTCGGAGATCTCGGTCTTGGTCGAGAAACCCGGGGCGAAGATCAGGTTGTAGCACTCGGTGTCGCTCAGGCGGTCCGCCGCATCCTTGTCCATCACACCGCGCTTGACCGCGATGGAACGCAGGACGTTCGGATCCATGCCTTTGCCGTCATCGGAGATCGACAGCAGGATGTGGTCGCCTTCCTGCTCGGCCGCCAGAATGACCTTGCCACCCCGGGCCTTGCCCGAGGCCTCGCGTTCTTCCGGCGATTCGATGCCGTGGTCGACTGCGTTGCGCACCAAGTGGACCAACGGATCGGCCAGGGCTTCGACGAGGTTCTTGTCGAGGTCGGTTTCTTCGCCGACCAGTTCCAGGTTGATCTCTTTCTTGAGCTGGCGAGCCAGGTCGCGAACCAGGCGCGGGAAACGCCCGAAGACTTTCTTGATCGGCTGCATCCGGGTCTTCATGACCGCGGTTTGCAGGTCGGCCGTGACCACATCGAGGTTCGACACGGCCTTGGACATGGCTTCGTCGCCGCTGTTGAGGCCCAGACGGACCAGGCGGTTACGCACCAGCACCAACTCGCCGACCATGTTCATGATCTCGTCGAGACGCGCGGTATCGACGCGCACGGTGGTCTCGGCTTCGCTGGCCGGTTTTTCCGCCGGTGGCGCGGCCGGAGTACGTGCGGCAGCAGGTGCAGCGGCAGCAGCCGGCGTTTCGGCTTTTGGCTCGGGTGCCTTGGCCACCGGTTTCGGCGCCGCCGCCTTCGCGGCCGCCGCGGCAACGGACGTGTTCGATCCGCTGGCAACTGTCGCTTTGCCGACTTCGCTGAACTTGCCCTTGCCGTGCAACTCGTCGAGCAGCGATTCAAATTCGTGATCGCTGATCAGATCGCTGCCGGCCGCAATGGCGGCTGGCGCAGCAGGTGCTGGCACAGAAGCGATGGCCGATTCGAGCGCATCGACAGCAAAGTTACCCTTGCCGTGCAGTTGGTCGAGCAGCGCTTCGAATTCGTCGTCAGTAATATCGGAGCTGTCGCCTACCGCTTTCGGAGCCTCTGGCGCAGCTGGCGCCGGGACCACCGCGTCAACGGCGAACTGACCCTTGCCGTGCAGTTGATCGAGCAACGACTCGAACTCCGCATCGGTGATTTCGTCGCTGGCAGCCGCATTGCTGACCGGCACAGACATCGCCGCCGGCGCCTCGGCCTGAGCCTTGACGGCATTCAGCGAGTCCAGCAGTTGTTCGAATTCATTGTCGGTGATGTCGCCCGATTCGCTTTCAGCCACAGGCGCTTCGACCACGGCGGCGACAGGTGCAGCAGCCGCCTCGTCAGCCGATTGCGGTTCGGCCAGACGGGCCAGCGCCGCGAGCAGTTGCGGTGTAGCGGCCGTGATCGGGCCGCGATCGCGGACCTCGCTGAACATGCTGTTCACCGCGTCCAGCGCTTCGAGAACCACGTCCATCAGTTCCGAGTCGACGCGACGCTCACCCTTGCGCAGGATGTCGAACACGTTCTCGGCGATGTGGCAGCACTCCACCAGCTCATTGAGCTGGAGGAAGCCGGCGCCCCCTTTTACAGTGTGAAAACCGCGAAAAATTGCATTGAGCAGATCCGCATCATCCGGACGGCTTTCCAGCTCGACCAGTTGCTCGGACAGTTGCTCTAGAATCTCGCCGGCCTCAACCAGGAAATCCTGAAGGATCTCTTCATCGGCGCCGAAGCTCATTAAGGGGGGTGCTCCTACAGGTCTAAAAACCTAAAAAACCTGAAACTCTAAAATCCCAGGCTGGATAGCAAATCGTCCACATCGTCCTGACCGGACACAACGTCTTCTCTTTTATCGGCATGAATCTGCGGACCTTCACCCTGAGAGAGATGTTTTTGCGGATCTTTTTCAGCAAGCATCGCCTCACGGTCATGTTCGATGCCCGCAAAGCGGTCCACCTGACTGGCCATCAGCACGAGCTTGAGCAGGTTGCTTTCGACTTCGGTGACCAACTGGGTCACTCGCTTGATCACTTGCCCCGTGAGGTCCTGGTAATCCTGGGCGAGCAGGATGTCGTTGAGGTTGCCCGACACCGCGCGATTGTCCGTGCCGCTGCGCGCCAGGAACCCCTCGACCCGACGGGCCAGTTCGCGGAACTCTTCAGCGCCGACTTCACGACGCATGAAGCGCCCCCAGTCCGCGCTCAAGGCCTGGGCTTCATCCGCCAGGCCATTGACCAGCGGCGTGGCACTTTCCACCAGGTCCATGGTGCGGTTGGCCGCGGCCTCGGTCAGCTTGACCACATAGCCCAGACGCTCCGCGGCGTCGGTGATCTGGGACACTTCTTCGGCTTGCGGCATGTGCGGGTCAATCTGGAAATTGACGATTGCGCTATGCAGTTCGCGAGTGAGCTTGCCCACTTCCTGATACAGGCCGCGGTCACGGGTCTGGTTGAGCTCATGGATCAATTGCACCGCGTCGCCGAACTTGCCTTTTTCAAGGCTCGCGACCAATTCGACGGCGTGTTTTTTCAGGGTCGACTCAAAGTCGCCCAATGAAGTTTCGTTATTGCCCATAGCTCCCCCGTGGCGCACTCATCAACCGATGCGTTCGAAAATCTTCTCGATTTTTTCTTTCAACGCCTGGGCCGTGAAGGGTTTGACCACATAGCCGTTAACGCCGGCCTGGGCCGCTTCGATGATCTGCTCACGCTTGGCTTCAGCGGTCACCATCAGCACCGGCAGGTGCTTGAGCTTTTCATCGGCACGCACGTGGCGCAGCAGATCGATACCGGTCATGCCAGGCATGTTCCAGTCCGTTACCAGAAAGTCGATGCTTCCGCTGTTGAGCACCGGAATGGCGGTAGTGCCATCGTCGGCCTCGACGGTGTTGGTGAACCCAAGGTCACGCAGCAGGTTCTTGATGATCCGCCGCATCGTTGAGAAGTCATCAACGATGAGGATTTTCATGTTCTTGTCCAATTCGACCTCCAAGCAGTCTTAAACGCGCCCAGCACCTGGACGCGCCATTTCAATCAATCCGGCAAAGCACTCAATGACTGTCTGGAGCACAACAGATCGCGACCGGCGCAGTTCAACACCACACCGGTCTCGTTCGCAGTGTCCCCCACACTGCCTTCAGCGCGCTCGCCACTCCCCCAAACGCCCCCGTAAACGGGCTGCGCACTGGCTGTGTAACTGGCTGACCCGAGATTCGCTGACCCCCAGGACCTCACCGATTTCCTTGAGGTTCAACTCTTCGTCGTAGTACAGCGCCAACACCAGTCGCTCACGCTCCGGCAAATTGGCAATCGCCTCCGCCAGCGCAGCCTGGAAGCGTTCATCTTCCAGGTCGCGTGACGGCTCGATATGAGCACTCGCGCCATCCTCGTGCAGCCCTTCGTGTTCGCCGTCCTGCAACAGATCGTCGAAACTGAATAACCGGCTGCCCAGGGTGTCGTTCAAAATCCCGTAGTAATCATCGAGACTCAATTGGAGTTCGGCCGCAACTTCGTGATCTTTAGCATCACGGCCGGTTTTCGCTTCAATCGAGCGAATAGCGTCGCTGACCATGCGCGTATTGCGGTGAACCGAACGTGGCGCCCAATCCCCCTTGCGCACTTCATCGAGCATGGCGCCGCGGATTCGAATGCCCGCGTACGTCTCGAAACTGGCGCCTTTGCTGGCGTCATATTTGGTCGACACTTCAAGCAGGCCGATCATCCCGGCCTGGATCAGGTCTTCTACCTGAACGCTGGCCGGCAGGCGCGCCAGCAAGTGGTAGGCAATGCGTTTAACCAGCGGCGCGTAACGCTCGATCAGCTCGTACTGCGCATCACGCGCCGATTTTTTGTAGAGGTTGTAACCGCTTGCTGTCATAGAACCGGTCCTGCTGTCTGCTGCACGAGGCGCTCGACGAAAAATTCCAGGTGCCCACGGGGGTTGGCAGGCAGTGGCCAGGTATCGACCTTCTGCGCGATGGCCTTGAACGCCAGCGAGCACTTGGAACGCGGGAAGGCCTCGTAGACGGCACGCTGTTTCTGCACGGCCTTGCGCACGCTTTCGTCGTAGGGCACCGCGCCGACGTATTGCAGGGCGACGTCGAGGAAGCGATCCGTGACCTTGGTCAACTTGGCGAACAGGTTGCGTCCTTCCTGCGGGCTCTGGGCCATGTTGGCCAGGACGCGGAAGCGGTTCATGCCGTAGTCGCGATTGAGCAATTTGATCAAGGCGTAGGCATCGGTAATCGAGGTCGGCTCGTCGCACACCACCAGCAGCACTTCCTGGGCTGCGCGAACGAAACTGACGACCGAGTCACCAATGCCCGCCGCGGTGTCGATCACCAATACGTCGAGGTTGTCGCCGATATCACTGAAGGCCTGGATCAGGCCGGCGTGTTGCGCGGGGCTCAGATGCACCATGCTCTGAGTGCCGGATGCGGCCGGAACGATACGGATGCCGCCGGGTCCCTGCAGCAGTACATCGCGCAGTTCGCAGCGGCCCTCGATCACGTCGGCCAGGGTACGTTTGGGTGTCAGGCCCAGCAGAACGTCAACGTTCGCCAGTCCCAGGTCGGCGTCCAACAGCATGACGCGCCGGCCAAGCTCAGCCAAAGCCAGGGACAAGTTCACTGACACGTTAGTTTTCCCGACGCCACCTTTGCCGCCGGTCACCGCGATCACCTGTACGGGATGCATGCTGCCCATGTTATTTCTTTACCTTGTCTTGCATAGACGGAGGCCACATTACTGGCTGCGCGTTCACAATCGGAACAATGCATGGCAGACCATCGATGTAGGTACAAAAACTGTTCATTACTACCTTAGCCAACCTGCTTGGTTTGGCTGTGGTAAATATCAGCGAACATGTCAGCCATGGCTTCTTCGCTGGGTTCTTCCTGCATTTGCACGCTGACGGCGCGACTGACCAACTGATGACGGCGCGGCAGATGGAGATCATCCGGAATCCGCGGGCCATCGGTCAGGTAGGCCACGGGTAACTCATGACTGATGGCCAGGCTCAACACCTCGCCCAGACTAGCCGTCTCATCCAGTTTAGTCAGGATGCAGCCAGCGAGCCCACAACGCTTGTAACTGTGATAAGCGGCGGTTAGAACCTGCTTCTGGCTGGTGGTTGCCAGGACCAGATAATTTTTTGAGCGAATGCCACGACTGGCCAGGCTTTCGAGCTGCATGCGCAGGGCCGGGTCGCTGGCCTGCAGGCCTGCGGTATCGATCAGCACCACACGCTTGCGCAGCAAGGGTTCCAGCGCCTGCACCAGGGACTGGCCCGGGTCGACGTGAGTCACCGACACATTGAGAATGCGCCCCAGGGTCTTGAGCTGCTCCTGGGCACCGATGCGGAAGCTGTCCATGCTCACCAGCGCAATGTTCTGCGCGCCGTACTTGAGCACGTAACGGGCCGCCAGTTTGGCCAGGGTGGTGGTCTTGCCCATGCCGGCAGGGCCGACCATGGCGATCACACCGCCCTCCTCCAGCGGCTCGACTTCGGGGGTCGCGATCATGCGCGCCAGGTGCGCCAGCAACATGCGCCAAGCCTGACGAGGTTCTTCGATCTCGGTGATCAGCGCCAGCAGGTCGCGCGACAGCGGGCCAGACAGGCCAATGCGTTGCAGGCGACGCCAAAGGTTGGCCTGGTCCGGACGGCTGCCTTGCAGCTGATTCCAGGCCAGGGACCCGAGTTGTACTTCCATGAGTTCGCGCAGGCTGTTGAGCTCGAATCGCATCGAGTCGAACGCCCGCGGGTCCACGCCACCGGACGCAGGCGCAACGGCTGGTGCGGGGCGACGAGGTTCGGCGTACGTCGGCTCGATCAGCGGCTCGGCGGCGGTCAACGGCAAGCCGGCGAACAACTGACGGTTGGTGCTCTGGTCGCTCTCGCCATCGCTACGCAGGCTCAATTCGGCCTGGGCGGTGACGATCCGCGACTGCGTCTTGCGCAACTCGTCTTCGAGCTCCATGTTCGGAACCCGTGGCGCCAGCGCCGACAACTTGTAATCCAGCGCAGCCGTCAGCTCGACGCCTCCGGCGATCCGACGGTTGCCAATGATGGCGGCATCAGCGCCCAGCTCATCGCGAACCAGCTTCATGGCCTGACGCATATCGGCGGCGAAAAAACGCTTAACTTGCATAAACCACTACCTCAGCCGTTGGGCCCTACTGTCGCAACGATGGTCACTTGCTTGTTGTCAGGGATTTCCTGGTAAGCCAACACGTGCAAACCCGGGACTGCGAGCCGGCCAAATCGCGAGAGCATTGCGCGAACCGGACCGGCCACCAGCAGAATCACCGGCTGACCTTGCATCTCCTGGCGCTGCGCCGCGTCAATCAGCGAGCGTTGCAGCTTCTCAGCCATGCTTGGCTCCAGCAGAACGCCTTCTTCCGAGCCTTGCCCGGCCTTTTGCAGACTATTGAGCAATATCTGTTCCAACCTTGGCTCCAGCGTGATCACTGGCAGCTGCGACTCAGTGCCTACAATGCTTTGCACGATTGCACGGGATACGCCAACCCGCACGGCAGCCACCAGCGCGGCGGTATCTTGACTCTTGGCGGCATTGTTGGCGATGGCCTCGGCAATGCTGCGGATGTCGCGTACCGGCACTTGCTCGGCCAACAGCGCTTGCAGCACCTTGAGCAGCTGCGACAGCGAAACCACGCCCGGCACCAGTTCCTCGGCCAGTTTCGGCGAGCTTTTGGCCAGCAATTGCATGAGCTGCTGCACTTCTTCGTGACCGATCAGTTCACTGGAGTGCTTGTAAAGTATCTGGTTCAGGTGGGTAGCCACTACGGTACTGGCATCGACCACCGTATAACCGAGGGATTGCGCCTGGGCGCGCTGGCTGATTTCAATCCAGACCGCCTCCAGGCCGAAAGCCGGATCTTTGGCGGTAATGCCGTTGAGCGTGCCGTAGACCTGCCCCGGGTTAATCGCCAGCTCCCGATCCGGGTAAATCTCCGCTTCAGCCAGGATCACCCCCATGAGGGTCAGGCGATAGGCACTCGGCGCCAGGTCGAGGTTGTCGCGGATATGCACGGTCGGCATCAGGAAGCCCAGATCCTGGGACAGTTTCTTGCGCACCCCCTTGATCCGCGCAAGCAACTGGCCGCCCTGGTTGCGGTCCACCAACGGAATCAGGCGATAACCCACTTCCAGGCCGATCATGTCGATGGGCGTCACGTCATCCCAGCCAAGCTCCTTGGTTTCCTGGGCGCGGGCCGGCGACGGCAGCAGCTCCTGCTGGCGCTTGACCTCTTGCAGGGCCTGCACCTTGGCGACGCTCTGCTTCTTCCAGAAGAGGTAGGCGCCACCGGCCGCCAGGGCCGCCATGCTCAGAAACGAGAAGTGCGGCATGCCGGGCACCAGGCCCATGACCGCCATCAAGCCTGCGGCCACCGCCAGCGCCTTGGGCGAGGCGAACATCTGGCGATTGATTTGCTTGCCCATGTCTTCCGAACCGGAAGCACGGGTCACCATGATCGCGGCGGCTGTCGATAACAACAGTGATGGCAATTGCGCCACCAAACCGTCACCGATGGTCAACAGCGCATACACCTTGCCGGCGTCGGCAAAGGTCATGTTGTGCTGGAAGATGCCGACCGCCATGCCACCAATCAGGTTGATGAACAGGATCAGCAGACCAGCAATGGCGTCACCGCGCACGAACTTGCTGGCACCGTCCATGGAGCCGTAGAACTCGGCTTCCTGAGCCACTTCCATCCGGCGCAGTTTCGCCTGGTTCTGATCGATCAGGCCGGCGTTCAAATCGGCGTCGATCGCCATTTGCTTGCCGGGCATCGCATCGAGAGTGAAACGCGCGCTCACCTCGGAAATCCGCCCTGCACCCTTGGTCACCACGACGAAGTTGATGATCATCAAGATCGCGAAGACCACGATACCGACCACGTAGTTACCGCCGATCACCACCTCGCCGAATGCCTGGATCACCTTGCCGGCCGCCGCATGGCCGTCCTGGCCGTGCAGCATCACGACCCGCGTGGAGGCCACGTTCAACGCCAGGCGCAACAGCGTCGCCACCAGCAGAATGGTCGGGAATACCGCGAAATCCAGCGGCCGCAAGGCGTAGACGCACACCAGCAGCACGACGATGGACAGGGCAATGTTGAAGGTGAAGAACACGTCGAGCAGGAACGGCGGCACCGGCAACATCATCATCGCCAGCATGACCAGCAGCAACAGCGGCACGCCCAGATTGCCTCGACTGAGGTCGGCAATGTTGCTGCGGGCACTGTTGATTAACTGAGAGCGATCCACCGGTTTTCCCCGTTCCTTTAAAGCAATCTTTTGACGCCTGAAGCGGGCGCAGAGCGGCTACTGCAAGAAGCTTTCCAACTTTTGCAGAGGGAGAAATAGAGAGTTTTTTCAGGGGGATATGTATTGCTGGACTGACGCCTTCGCGGGCAAGCCCGCTCCTACAGGGGTATCGCCGAACCTGTAGTTTTTTCAGGGGAATATGCATTGCTGGACTGACGCCTTCGCGGGCAAGCCCGCTCCTACAGGTTCCGCGAAATCTTGTAGGCGCTGGCTTGCCAGCGAAGAGTTCATCAGGGTTAGAACAAAACTCAGGAATCGCGGCGCAAATCCGGCGGAATCGGCAGATCATCCTTGAGCGGATCCGGTCGTTTGCCCTTGCCCGCCCGGTACTGGCGGATCTGGTAGACGTAAGCCAGCACCTGCGCGACCGCCAGATACAGCCCGCCGGGAATTTCCTGCTCAAGCTCAGTGGAGTAGTAGATCGAGCGCGCCAGCGCCGGTGACTCCAGCAGCAGGATCTCGTTGGCCACCGCGATCTCACGGATCTTCAGGGCCAGGAAGTCGCTACCCTTGGCCAGCAATACCGGCGCATTGCCTTTTTCCGGGTCGTACTTGAGGGCCACGGCGTAGTGCGTCGGGTTGGTGATGACCACGTCGGCCTCGGGAATGGCGGCCATCATCCGGCGCTGAGACATCTCACGCTGCAGCTGTCGAATCCGCTGCTTGACCTCCGGCCTCCCCTCCTGGTCCTTATGCTCGTCGCGCACCTCCTGCTTGGTCATCAGCAGTTTCTTGTGGCTTTCCCAGAGCTGCACCGGCACATCCACCACAGCGATCAGGATCAGCCCGCATGCCATCCACAGGGTGCTCCAGCCCACCACTTGCAGGCTGTGAATGATTGCCATGTCCAAGGGCTCATGGGCGATGCGCAGCAGGTCATCGATATCCGACGACAACACCGCCAGCGCCACGAACAGAATGATGATGAACTTGGCCAGGGCCTTGAGCAGCTCAATCAGCGACTTGGCCGAGAACATGCGCTTGAGGCCGGGACCAGGGTTCAAGCGGCTGAATTTGGGCGCCATGGAGCTCGCCGCAAACAGCCAGCCACCCAGGGAAATCGGACCGATGATGGCGGCCAGCACCAAGGTGATCATCACCGGCTGGATCGACCACAGGGCAATTTGCCCCGAACGCATCAGGTAGGTGGCCATGTAGCGCTGATCCAGGATCACTTCCCGCGGCAGCGAGAAGTTGATACGCATCAGCTCCATCATGTCCTGCGCCAGGGCGCCGCCAAAAATCAGCAGCGCCGAGGCACCGACCAGCATGATCGCCAGGGTGTTGAGTTCCTTGGACCGGGCCACCTCACCCTTTTCACGGGAGTCCTGCTTGCGCTTCTCCGTGGGGTCTTCTGTTTTGTCCTGACCGCTTTCGCTCTCGGCCATGACTCAGCTCGCCCGTGCCATTTCGCGTAGTAACTGCAGGGCCTCGGAGGCCAGCGGTTGATACTGGTTGAGAATGTCCGCCAGCCCGACCCAGACGATGAACAGCCCAAGCACCAGGATCAGCGGGAAGCCAACAGAGAAAATGTTCAGTTGCGGCGCCGCCCGGGTCATGACGCCAAACGCGATGTTGACCACCAGCAGCGCGGTGATCGCCGGCAACACCAGCAACAACGCTGAACCGAGCACCCAGCCGAGCTTGCCGGCCAGCTCCCAGTAGTGATTGACCATCAGGCCACTGCCCACCGGCAATGTGGTGAAGCTTTCGGTGAGAATCTCGAACACCACCAGATGACCGTTCATGGACAGGAACAGCAGCGTCACCAGCATGGTGAAAAACTGCCCGATCACCGCCGTCGATACGCCGTTGGCCGGGTCGATCATGGAAGCGAAGCCCATGCCCATCTGGATGGCGACGATTTGCCCGGCCACCACAAAGGCCTGGAAGAACAACTGCAAGGAGAACCCCATCACCGCACCAATGAGAATCTGCTCGGCAATCAGCAACAGCCCGCTCAGATCCAGGGGATTGACCGGCGGCATCGGCGGCAGGCCCGGCGCGATGACCACGGTAATGGCCAGCGCGAAATACAGGCGGATGCGCCGCGGCAGCAAGGTCGTGCCGAACACCGGCATGACCATCAGCAAGGAGCCGACGCGAAACAGCGGCAACATGAACGTCGCCACCCAGGTGCTGATCTGCGTATCGGTCAGCGCAAGCAGTGACATGGTTTAGCCGATGACCTGAGGAATGCTGCCGTACAACTGCAGGATGTAATCCATGAAGGTCTGCACCATCCATGGACCGCCGACGATCAGCGTCACCAGCATCACCAGCAGGCGCGGCAGGAAGCTCAGGGTCTGTTCGTTGATCTGGGTGGCGGCCTGGAACATCGCCACCAGCAAGCCCACCAGCAAACTTGGAATCACCAGGATCGCCACCATCATGGTGGTCAGCCACAGCGCTTCGCGAAAGATGTCGACAGCAACTTCCGGCGTCATGGCGAGACACCGCCGAAGCTGCTGGCCAGCGTGCCGATGATCAGCGCCCAGCCATCCACCAGCACGAACAACATGATCTTGAACGGCAGGGAAATGATCAACGGCGAGAGCATCATCATACCCATGGCCATCAATATACTGGCCACGACCAGATCGATGATCAGGAACGGAATGAAGATCATGAAGCCGATCTGGAACGCCGTTTTCAGCTCGGAAGTCACGAAGGCCGGCACCAGGATGGTCAGCGGCGCCTGATCCGGCGTCGCGATGTCAGTCCGTTTGGACAAGCGCATGAACAGCTCCAGATCGCTGGTGCGGGTCTGTGCGAGCATGAAGTTCTTGATCGGCACCTGCGCCTTGGCGACCGCATCCTGGGCGGTCAGTTTTTCCGCCAGATACGGCTGCAAGGCGTCCTGGTTCACCCGGTCGAACACCGGTGCCATGATGAACAGGGTCAGGAACAGCGCCATGCCGGTGAGGATCTGGTTCGATGGCGTTTGTTGCAGGCCCAGGGCCTGGCGCAGGATCGAGAAGACAATGATGATCCGGGTGAAACTGGTCATCAGCATGACAAACGCCGGGATAAAACTCAGCGCGGTCATGATCAGCAGGATTTGCAGGCTGACCGAGTATTCCTGCGCACCCTGTGCATTGGTGCCCAGGGTGATGGCCGGGATCGACAGCGGATCGGCGCCGAATGCCAGTGGCGCGGCCAGCATCAGGGCCAGCGTCAAGACGATGCGTAGCGCACCCATTACTTCTTATCCTTCTGATCTTTACCCAGCATCTCCAACAGGCGCTGGGCAAATTCCGGCGTAGGCTTCTCGGTACTCGGCACTTGCACCGGCTCCTTGAGCACGTGCAGCGCAGCAATGTTGCCGGGGCTCAGGCCCAACAGAATCTGCTCGCTGCCGACCTGCACCAGCATCAGCCGGTCGCGAGGCCCCAGCGCGCGGGAGCCGACAATCTCGATCACCTGCCCTTTGCCAGCCGGACCGGCCTGCTGGACCCGCCGCAGCAACCAGGCGAGGAGAAAGATCAGCCCCAGCACCAGCAGCAAGCCGAACACCAGCTGCGTCAGTTGCCCAGCCACACCACTGCTCACCGCCGGCGCAGCAGCCGTGGCTGCCGTTGCAACCGGCTCGGCCGCCAGCACGCTGAACGGCATCGCCAGCGCAAATCCAAGAACCTTGTTCACTCAGCGCAGCTTCTTGATGCGTTCGCTTGGGCTGATCACGTCCGTCAGGCGGATGCCGAACTTCTCGTTGACCACCACCACTTCGCCATGGGCGATGAGCGTGCCATTGACCAGCACGTCCAGCGGCTCACCGGCCAGGCGATCGAGCTCGATCACCGAACCCTGGTTCAGTTGCAGCAGGTTGCGGATGTTGATGTCGGTGCTGCCCACTTCCATGGAAATCGACACCGGGATATCGAGGATCACGTCCAGGTTCGGGCCTTCGAGGCTGACCGGATCGTTGTTTTTCGGCACGCTGCCGAACTCTTCCATAGGCAGGCGGTTGGACGCGGAGCTGCCGGAATCGGCGGCCAGCAAAGCGTCGATATCGGCCTGCCCGGCATCGCCGGTTTCTTCCAGGGCCGCAGCCCATTCATCGGCCAGTGCCTGATCGTCCTGGGTGTTCATATTGTCAGTGTCCTCGGCGAGCAAAAATTCAGAATTCGGTTAATCGCGAATGGGATCGAGCGCCGGTCAACGGCGCTCGATCGGCTCGATCACTTGCAACGCCAGGTTGCCCTTGTGCGAGCCCATCTTGACCTTGAAGGCCGGCACGCCGTTGGCGCGCATGATCATTTCTTCCGGCATGTCGACCGGGATCACGTCCCCCGGCTGCATGTGCAGGATGTCGCGCAGGCGCAACTGACGACGAGCCACGGTCGCACCGATCGGCACGTCGACGTCCAGCACGTCCTGGCGCAGGGCGTTGACCCAGCGCTCGTCCTGGTCGTCGAGGTCCGACTGGAAGCCGGCGTCGAGCATTTCGCGCACCGGCTCGATCATCGAGTACGGCATGGTCACGTGCAGGTCGCCGCCACCGCCATCGAGTTCGATGTGGAAGGTCGACACCACAATGGCTTCGCTCGGGCCGACGATGTTGGCCATGGCCGGGTTCACTTCCGAGTTGATGTACTCGAAGTTGACTTCCATGATCGCCTGCCAGGCCTCCTTCAAATCGACGAACGCCTGCTCCAGCACCATGCGCACCACACGCAGTTCGGTCGGCGTGAATTCACGTCCTTCGATCTTGGCGTGCCGGCCGTCACCGCCGAAGAAGTTGTCCACCAGCTTGAACACCAGTTTGGCGTCGAGGATGAACAGCGCAGTGCCGCGCAGGGGCTTGATCTTGACCAGGTTGAGACTGGTCGGCACGTACAGCGAGTGCACGTATTCGCCGAACTTCATCACCTGCACGCCGCCGACCGCCACGTCCGCCGAGCGCCGCAGCATGTTGAACATGCTGATGCGGGTATAGCGGGCGAAACGCTCGTTGATCATTTCCAGGGTCGGCATGCGTCCACGGACGATGCGATCCTGGCTGGTCAGGTCATAGCTTTTGACGGTGCCGGGTTCGGCAGCGTTTTCGGTCTGTACCAGACCATCGTCGACGCCATGCAACAGCGCGTCGATCTCATCCTGGGACAGCAGGTCCTGCACGGCCATGTCGTGTTCCTACTGCAGTACGAAATTAGTGAAAAGCAACTGTTCGATCACCACTTTGCCAAGCTCTTTCTGCGCCACTTCCTGGACGCTGGCGGTGGCTTTCTGCCGCAGCATTTCCTGACCGACCGGCGAGGCGAGGGTCGCGAAGTCCTGCCCGGAGAACAGCATGACCAGGTTATTGCGGATCACCGGCATGTGGACCTTGAGGGCATCCAGATCCGCCTGATTGCGCCCAAGCATGGTGATGCTCACTTGCATGTAGCGCTGGCGACCGTTCTGGTTGAAGTTGGCCACGAAGGCCGGCGCCATCGACTCGAAAATCGCTGGCTGTTTGCCGACGGGAGCGATTTGCGCCTCGGCGACGGCAGGCTTGCTCTGAGCGCTGTGCATGAAGTACCAGGTCGCCCCCACGGACACACCGATCGCCAGCAGCAGGGCCACCACGATCACGATAATCAGCTTGAGTTTGCCTTTGGTTGCGGGGTCTTTTACTGCTGCGTCGCTCTTCGCCATGCCAATAATCCGTCACTAATCGGGTTTTCACAGTCGCACGGCAAGGCAAGAGCAAGTGTTATGCCAGAAGTGTTGGAGGTAGATGGGCGGACCGACTTCGGTCGCAAGATCACCACAAAGCCCC
>NZ_CATKPZ010000008.1:0-149959 GCF_949767415.1 Pseudomonas sp. IT-196MI5 | reverse complement strand
GGCGGATGTAAATCCGCCTCCTACTCGATTTTGAAATTTGATGAGATTTTTCCTGGTCTGCTCAAAGCAAGAGGCCTAGGCTTAGGCCTCTTGCCTCACGTTACTGCGTCGTCGTTTGTACGGCGATACTTATAGTCGGCGCTACCACTCGATATTCAATAGTGCTGTTCATGGTCCACTACATAACAACGCATGAAGCCAGGCTCCAATGTTTTTACCGTTAACCCTGTCAGTGATGGCTTAATATCCTGGTGTCTGGACGTATAAATAAAGCAGTGAGGAATACCCGTGCCTTTAACTCCGGTAGTGTCTGGTTTATCGGCTATGGATGACTGCTTTTTAGAAAGTCTGGTTGAGTTGGTACTATCGCTAAAGCCAGTTGCGTCGATATTGAAACGGTCCGATTCCGCTTTTGGCGAATTGCCTGTTGTATAGGTGCCCGATGTAAATGCTCTTGCACTTGTCGCTCTTGCGGGTGACGGTCATAACGACTGATCCGGGTAGGCGCCACTTGCCAGGATCGTTGGTGCCATCAACGAAGGAGTCGATAGTAACTCCTGGTTTTTTTTCTCGTCTTTAACAATTTTCAGGCGCCAAATATTTGAACTTTTGAAGTTGATCGAAAGGCAATTGTCCTTAGCGCGATTTATTCATACGCGTCATTACAATCTCAGCCATAAGTAAAAAACACCCAACTAGAACAAGCGGCGAGGAGTACTGCAATCCGACAAAAGCCAAAATACTGACAACAAAAAACAGTCACATTCTCCCAATTAAGTCGGTGATATATCATGATCAAGATCATGGCCTGCTTTTTAATTGGAGCTGTAACTGCAGGATGCAACGGCATCGTAAAACCCGACTTTTCGGGTCCTGCCAATAATTCATACTTTTCAGTCCACTCGGGGTTTCCCGCACCGTATCTATACATGGCCTCGGCCGTGCAATGGAACGATGACTATGCGGTAACCACCCGCCACACTCCGTTCATCCCCAACGTGAAGTACAGCTGCAGCACAGGCTGCGACCTGGTCTTCATCCAGCACAAGGCCAGCGGCCACTACCCTTCATGGCGCGCACCGCGTGTGGGCGAGAGCATCACTGCCGTTGGGACGAGTCCTTACCTCATGACCGCTACCGGGAAAGGCAAGGTGTATCAAACGCCTTTCATCAACGCCGATGAACACAGCGGTGATCTCTATGCCATCCATGATGCTCCGCTGGTCAAGGGCATGTCGGGTGGGCCGGTCCTCACCAGTGACGGCTGCATTGTGGGCATCAATATCGGTTTCTACTCAACCACTCTGAACGATGTGAGCAATAACTCCGGCGTAAAGGGGGCTGAGAGGATCAGCATCTTTATTCCTTACTCGATCATTCAGCGCGAGTGGGGGATATTGCAGGCAAAACTCAACGACCCACACGGCGCGAGGTATGTCGCGAAGTAGCTTTCAGCTATCAACCAATAAGCGGCGCGGCGGCCGGGTTCTGCTGTCACTCTTGAATGGGAAGGTCAGCTCGCAGCGCCTGCATGGGCAAGATGTCCCTCCTGCACTCCGGCGATCAGGTGCAGTGGGATGTTCTGCTGTACTTCAATGGACGGTACCTCGAAGCTTCCTACAATCTGGAGCTGCCGCTCGCTCACTTCGGTCGACTCTGCTGCCTTTTCCCTGGCCATTCTCGCGTGGTTCATTGCGATTTCGTTGAGCGTTGACACGTTACATCTCCTGGTGACTGGCCAAGCGTATCGCTGGAGTCCTAAGCTTTAGTTGAATGGCTACTGCGTCAGAATCATGTCGTTCCGGCCGCTGCTACACGCGATGTTAGCAATCCTCAAGCCACGGAAGTGGGTGAATTCCTCGTTGTGTTTTCCTGGGCGACGAATGGCAGGCCGCCGTGGATGATAGTCCGGATTCTTTGCCATTCAGGCGTAAACTAGTTTGGCTGCGTCATCGAAAGGAGCCGCCCATGAACGTCGATCAAATCAGCAAGCAGGCATCTGTGGACAAGGCTGTTTGGGATCAATACTTCTGCACTGCATTAATTGCGGAAAGCAATTTGACTGCCCCGATTGTGGGCGGTGCTACGCACGAAGACAGGCAGAACCTGTTGATCGAGAGGGCGATAGCCCTCGCCGACAAAATGATGGAAAGTAGAAAATAAACAGAGCCCAGCCATCGCGCTGGGCTCTTTGCGTGCGGGGTCGTGCTCCGACGCGGGTGATGCGTGTGTTGCGGTTCAAACGATCAACTCTACCTTGCCGCTTGCCAGGCGATAAATGCCTCCCACTATCTTCAACTTGCCCTTGCTCTGCGCATCGGTCAGCAATGGCGAGGCCTGTTTCAGGCTGTTGACAGAGTTTTTGACGTTCTGCGCGGTGGCGTTTTCCATCAGGCTCCCGGGTTGCTTCAGCACTGTCTCGATGGCCGACTTGAGTGCGTCAGTCAGTTTCGGGATATGGCCAGGGAAAATCGTCTGATCCTTGACGGCCTTGATGCCTGCCTCGATGGCGCCACAGCTCTCATGACCGAGTACGAGAATCAGTGGGGCGCCCAGTACGGCAACCCCGTATTCAAGACTGGCCAGGCCTTCCGGTGTCACGAAGTTGCCCGCGACGCGGATGGAGAAAAGATCGCCTCGCGCGGTATCAAACGCATATTCCGGGGCGATCCGCGAGTCAGAGCAACTCAGTACTGCCACGAACGGATTTTGACCGGACACCAGGGCCTCTCGCTCAGCCTTGAAATCGTGTGTTGTGGAAGTACCGCTTACATACCGATCATTGCCCTCCATCAGTCTTTTCAGTGCCATATCGGGACCGATTACGTTTTGAGGTTTCGGTGGGGCTGACGCTTTTTCGGCTGCCTGGATGAGCTTGCCGGGCAGTGTGCCGGTCAGCAGCAGGGCGCCTGCGCCCAATCCGGCAAGTTGAAGAAAACGACGGCGGCCTGTTGTGTTTGAAGCAGAGCTTGAATCACATGATTCACACATGATTTTGTTTACTCAGTTCAATGCGGTGAGAGTGGGTTGTCGTTGGGGCCGATACTGCCACGGGCGCTCAATACCAGCGCAGTGGAGTCTAGTTGGTCTCTCATATTGTGTTCCGGGCAATGTCCGCAGATGCCGTGCAAACAGCCTTTTCATGGGCTACTACTGACAGGCTCTTACAACTTCGACCTGGCAGGAGTTTCTTGATGCTGACTCACTGGTTTCTAGCGGCGGTTCATCTTTTGGCATTTGCCTTGGGATTTTGGGCGGTGTTGGTTCGAGGCACCGCTTTTCGGCGTTTGGCCGATGGGGCCGCGCAAGTGCGCAGTGTTCTGATGGCGGACAATATCTGGGGTATTTCAGCTGTCGTTTTGCTGGTCAGCGGGGGGATGCGAGCCTTTGGCGGGTACGAGAAAGGCACGGACTATTACCTGCATCAGCCGCTGTTTCATCTGAAGATGACGCTGTTCGTCCTGATCTTGCTGCTGGAGATTGCGCCAATGGTGACGCTGATCAAATGGCGGATAGCGCTTGCCCGTAAAGTGGCGATCGATACAGGCCGTGCGAAGCTATTTGCGCGGATCAGTCATGTCGAGGCGCTGCTGGTGCTGCTGGTGGTGGTGGCGGCGACGGGTATGGCGCGTGGCGTGATGTTTGGTTGATCACGCAGTTAACGCGTACTTCCATGGGGTGAGCCAGAAAAGTCTGACAGCCAGAGCGTTGAGCTTGTCGCTAGTATCGGCCCCTGGAGGCTTGTGTGGAAAGCAGGCGGAAGCGATGCAATGCCGAATCTTTAGCCAGCCGTGATTCCGGACTGAACGGGCTGGCTACTGACTGCAGCAGGATTCAGGGTTGCGGCTTTTCCGGGGCGGTCAGGCCAGCCTGAATGCGCTGATAAATTTCTTCTCGATGCACTGCAACGTCCTTCGGGGCGTTGATGCCGATCCTGACTTGCTGGCCGCTTACGCCCAGGATGGTGATCGTAATGTCATCACCAATATTTATGCTTTCACCGACTTTGCGGGTGAGTATCAGCATGGTCTTCTCCTTGATTGCTTTGTGGGGCACCTGATTCGGACAGTGCAGAGGTCGGTGGTATGTATAGATTAGTGCGAAGTCTCGCGGTTTGGGTGCCTCTTTCTGACGTGCAGATGTGGCATTAATTCCCAAGGCGTAACTATACAGAGGCCGCAACCATCATTCTCGTTGTTTTGAGCCCATTTTACGGCACTCGTGAAGTATTCATGGATGTTAAAATCCCTGTTTTATGGATTTAGAGGGAAACGCCGTGCGCAAAATGGTTTTGGTAATCGCGATATTGGCGCTGGCGGGATGTGGCGAGGGCAGTAGTGTGGATGCGCCGAAGCCTGAACCGGCCGTGGCTGCCGTCCCCGCGGCGGTGTCCGGCCCGCAATGGGATCTTGAAGTGCGAGGTGAAACCCCTCAGGCAGTCAGCGACTTGAGTGGCTGGCTGATCGAGCACAGCTTCATGTCCAGTGTCGTCAAGGAAAATGGCAATACGCGAATCCTGATGGGGCCGTTCAATTCGAAAGCCGAGGCCGAGACCAAACAGGATGAGGTCCGTGCGGCGCTCACTCGCGCGAAGAAACAGAACATCGAATTGCTGGTGCTTGAGCGTCCGGCCGCTCAGTAACGTTCTGTACTGCGGATGCTCAAGAAACAAAAAAGGTCTCGTGCGCTCAGCCCCCGAGGCCTTTTCAATTTCGGGTACTGCCTGGATTCAGCCGCAGGCCTTCATGTCTACCGGGCCGACAAACTCGTTGCCGCGCCCCATGACGCACGCCACGCTCTGGTTGCGTTGCCGTTCCCAGGCCTGAACCGGATAGGTTTTGTCCCACGCTTCGTACAGCTGCCGATCCCGTTTCGACAGACGTAAACCATACTGCTTGCTCATGTAGAAGTACGTTCGGGCGATCATGCCGCGGATGGAAGGGCGGGGCATGACTTTCTTGGCCTTGAAGTCGATTTGGGTCAGGCACGAACCATATTGTCCCGACTGCTCGGGCAACCAGCCGAAGCTGAAGTTGCTGCGATCGCCGTTGACCTCGCCAATGCTGGGCACCAGGTTGTGCAGATCGGACTCGGCCTTTTGGTAAGCCGGGTCGTAGCGGGTGCAGTTCTTGCGGCCGCCTTCTTGCCAGCACTGGCGTTGATGGCCGATCTGCCAGGCCGGAACGATATGCTCCCATTCGATGCGGGATGCGCGTTTGGCATTTTTACGTGGCACGTAACCGCAAGCGGCAAGGTTCACCCGGTTGCCGGTGTACTTGCAGCCACAGTAAAACTCGGTGGATTGGGGCGCGTAGAGTTTCCACGCCACCTTTTTCGCTTCGGTGAAGGTGCGCGGGGCGTCGGCTTGCGCGCCCATGACAGAAAACAGGAACAACAAAACAAACCAGCGGGCACTCATCGACTCAATCTTCCTTCGGCACAACCCAGAAAATCTGCACGCCGCCATCGTCGCGATAGGCGAGGGTGACGTTGTCGTTCTCGTCGATTTCTTCCAGCAAGCGTTCCCATTCATCCATCGGCTCGTCAGGAAGGCGGAAGATCAGCGCTGCCCTGGCCTTTTGTGCGGTGGGAGAGTTGATGATTTTCTGAACGCGCAGGCCCATGCGTACATAGGTGTCAGGGGAGGAGGAGGTGGTGTCCATGGGATTATCCTTATTAAGCTGTACGTGCATACAGTATTTTACTGTAGGCCATTTCGCAACTGCTTAAAAATCAGGAAAATCCTCTGACGGCGGTTTGTTCCGTTTGGCGTAAGACGAGGGGATTTTTTTTGTCAGATCCAGTGGCGGCCACTCGCCAGGGCTGGCGAATGGCGCACGGGGTGCCCGACCGGATCGGTCGGGCGAGGGCGAATCAGTATTCCCAGAACATCCGTTGCAGCTCTTTGCTGTCATTGGTTTTGGTCAGCGCGACCATTGCCAGGATCCGGGCCTTTTGCGGGTTCAGATCGTGAGCCACGACCCAGTCGTATTTATCGTCAGGCTGTTCGGCGTTGCGCAATACAAAGCCGCCGGCGTTGACGTGGGAGGAGCGAATGATCTGCACGCCATCCTTGCGCAAGGCTTGCAGGGATGGAACTACCCGCGACGATACCGAGCCATTGCCGGTGCCGGCGTGGATGATGGCTTTGGCGCCGGCTTGAGCCAGGGCCTTGTAAGCAGTGTCGCTGACGTTGCCGTAGGAATAGGCAATTTCGACGTCAGGCAGGCTCTTGATGTTCTTGATGTCGAATTCGGAATCCATGGTGTGGCGCTTGGCCGGCAGGCGGAACCAGTAGGATTTGCCCTCTACCACCATGCCCAGCGGACCCCAGGGGCTTTTAAACGCTTCGGTCTTGATGTTGATCATCTTGCTGACGTCGCGACCCGACTGGATTTCATCGTTCATGGTCACCAGCACGCCTTTGCCCCGTGCGTCTTTGCTGCTGGCCACGGCCACCGCGTTGTACAGGTTCAGCATGCCATCGGCGGACATCGCGGTGCCTGGGCGCATGGAGCCCACGACAATGATCGGCTTCTCGGTTTTTTCCACCAGGTTCAGGAAGTACGCAGTTTCTTCCAGGGTGTCGGTGCCGTGGGTGATCACGATGCCATCGACGTCTTTGCTGTCGGCCAGTTCAGCCACACGGCGACCCAGCTGCAGCAGGTTTTCGTTGGTAATGCTTTCGGAGGCGATCTGCATGACCTGTTCGCCGCGAACGTTAGCCAGTTGGCTCAGCTCGGGAACGCCAGCGATCAACTGTTCAATGCCGACTTTCGCCGCTTGATAGGTTGCGCTGTTGGCGGAGCTGGCCCCTGCGCCGGCAATGGTGCCGCCGGTGGCCAGGATCACCACGTTGGCCAGTTTCTGTTGGGTTTCGGCTTCTTTGGCCTGGAGGGCGGTGGGCAGAAGCAGCAGGAGGGCCAAGGCGCCCGGAACAAAGTTCTTGAGTGCAGATGTCATTATTTTTCTCTTCTGGTTGTGAGGCGGTGCAGATGCAAGTTCATCTAGCCCCAGGCGAATCTGAACGCTGAGGGTGCGAGGGGAAAAGCAGGATCTGTACCAGTAATACTTGGAATCGAAAAATCCGCCTAAACTAATGATTTGTAACGGTATTTATGTTTGTGTCCAAGCCGGTTTCGGGGGCGGGGCGTCCGGAATGCCGAACATGTTTAACTTTCGCGTTCGGCTCTCCGAAACGGATCGCGGTCTTGTTTAAGGTTTCAACGGGTCAAATCATCCGTCACGACTAAAGAAACGCCCGCGCCGGTCGATGCTCCTCCAAGGGATCTTTTCTTCAGGAATTCACATGTCGTTATCTATTGGCTTCCCGAATGCCGCGGGCATCACCATCGGGGGGAAGTCTGCGGCGACCCTTCGCGCTTTGGGCGATGCGATTGAGGATGCGGCTGCCAAAGCGCCGGGTGTAAAGGAAGGCGACGGCACCCAGGTTAAAACCGGTCCGGTAGGTCTGGGGGAGAGTGCCGGCGCACAGGCCGAGTCGGAAACCAGCGATAACACCAGCGTTGCGGTGAAGATCCTGCTCAAGCGTTTGCAGGAGCTTCAACAGCAATTGCGCGAGCAACAGCAGCAACTGGCGCAGGCCCAGGCGGCGTCCTATCCGACTCCGCAAGCCAAGACCACGGCGGTAACGGCCATTCAAGGGCAGGTCGCCGACACCAACGGCGCCATCCTGCAAGTGAGTGCGAGTCTGATCAAAGAGCTGGCCAGGGGTTCTGGCACGGGATCGCTAGTCAACACCACGGCGTGAACCGGATGCCGTTTTTCGCTGAACATCTCTGAAAGCACTTTTCAGGTCGTTGACAAATACCGGCAGGGTTCGCATAGTTTGCTTCACGCAAACGTTTGCGCGGCTCCAGTGGTGGCTTTCCATCGCGGTGGGTCGTGAAGCTTACGCCGGCGCAAGCGTTGCTCACAATAATCATAAGATCGGAGTGAACCCATGAAGCTGCCATTCGCTGGACGTCTTCTCGCTGTCGCTATGCTGGCCGCCGCATCCGCAGCATTGCCTGTCTCCTCGGCTTTTGCTGAAGTCGCTGAAAAACCGAAAGTCGCACTGGTCATGAAATCCCTGGCCAATGAGTTCTTCCTGACCATGGAAGATGGCGCCAAGGCTTACCAGAAAGATCACTCCGGCGAATTCGAGCTCATCTCCAACGGCATCAAGGATGAAACCGACACCGCAGGCCAGACGCGCATCGTCGAGCAGATGATCCTGGCCAAGGTCAATGCATTGGTGATTGCACCGGCAGACTCCAAAGCCATGGTCCCGGTGATCAAGAAAGCCATCGATGCCGGTATCACCGTGATCAACATCGACAACCAGCTGGACCCCGCCGTCGTCAAAAGCAAAAACATCAATGTTCCATTCGTAGGCCCGGACAACCGCAAGGGCGCACGGCTGGTGGGCGATTACCTGGCCAAACAGCTGAAGGCCGGTGACGAAGTCGGCATCATCGAAGGTGTGTCCACCACCACCAATGCCCAGCAGCGGACCGCAGGTTTCAAGGATGCGATGGAGGCGGCGCAGATCAAGGTCGTGTCCGTGCAATCCGGTGACTGGGAGATCGACAAGGGCAACAAGGTAGCTGCGTCGATTCTCAGCGAATACCCGCAAACCAAGGCCCTGTTGGCCGGCAACGACAGCATGGCGGTCGGTGCGGTATCTGCTGTGCGCGCCGCGGGCAAGGCCGGCAAGGTGCAAGTGGTCGGCTACGACAACATCAATGCCATCCAGCCGATGCTCAAGGATGGTCGCGTGCTGGCCACGGCGGACCAGTTTGCGGCTAAACAGGCGGTGTTCGGCATCGAGACGGCATTGAAGATTCTCAAGGGCGAGAAGGTCGACGGTGGCGCCAATGGCGTGATCGAAACGCCGGTAGAACTGGTCACCCAATAGCCTTCTGGCGACGCAGCGGCGCTCGTCCAGCCGGACGAGCGCATGGAGAGTTTTTATGTCAGTTTCCGTCCCGAACGCTGTCCTCTCGGTCAGCGGTATCGGCAAGACCTACGCCCAACCGGTATTAGCCGGCATCGACCTGACGCTCATGCGCGGTGAAGTGCTGGCGTTGACCGGCGAGAACGGCGCAGGCAAAAGCACGCTTTCGAAGATTATTGGCGGGCTGGTCGCGCCGACCACCGGCCAGATGCAGTTTCAGGGGCAGGACTATCGTCCGGGTAGCCGGGCTCAGGCTGAAGCGCTGGGTATCCGCATGGTCATGCAGGAACTCAATCTGTTGCCAACCTTGTCGGTGGCGGAAAACCTGTTTCTCGACAACCTGCCCAGCAACGGCGGCTGGATCAATCGCAAGCAGTTGCGCAAGGCTGCCATCGAGGCCATGGCGCATGTCGGGCTCGACGCCATTGACCCGGACACCCTGGTCGGCGAACTGGGCATCGGGCACCAGCAAATGGTGGAGATTGCCCGCAACCTGATTGGCGATTGTCATGTGCTGATTCTCGACGAGCCGACGGCGATGCTCACCGCGCGCGAAGTCGAAATGCTGTTCGAGCAGATCACCCGTCTGCAGGCTCGCGGCGTATCGATCATCTACATCTCCCACCGCCTCGAAGAGCTGGCGCGGGTCGCGCAACGCATTGCCGTACTGCGCGACGGCAACCTGGTTTGCGTCGAGCCTATGGCCAACTACAACAGCGAGCAACTGGTCACCCTGATGGTCGGGCGCGAGCTCGGCGAACACATCGACATGGGCGCGCGCAAGATTGGCGCTCCGGTGTTGACGGTCCACGGCCTGAGCCGTGCCGACAAGGTTCGTGACGTGTCGTTTGAAGTTCGTGCCGGCGAGATTTTCGGCATTTCCGGTTTGATCGGCGCGGGGCGCACCGAGCTGCTGCGTCTGATCTTCGGTGCCGATATCGCCGACCGCGGCACGATTGCCCTGGGCTCGCCGGCACAGGTCGTCGGTATCCGTTCGCCAGTGGATGCGGTGGGGCACGGTATCGCGTTGATCACCGAAGATCGCAAGGGTGAAGGCCTTTTGCTGACCCAATCGATCGGCGCCAACATCGCCTTGGGCAACATGCCCGGCATCTCCAGCGCTGGCTTGGTCGACAACGATCGCGCAAACGCCCTGGCCCAGCGTCAGATCGATGCCATGCGCATTCGCAGCTCCGGTCCGGCTCAGTTGGTGTCCGAGTTGTCCGGCGGCAATCAGCAGAAAGTCGTCATTGGCCGTTGGCTGGAGCGCGACTGTTCGGTGTTGCTGTTCGACGAGCCGACCCGCGGCATCGACGTCGGCGCCAAGTTCGATATCTACAACCTGCTCGGTGAGTTGACCCGCCAGGGCAAGGCGCTGGTGGTGGTCTCCAGCGACTTGCGCGAGCTGATGCTGATCTGCGACCGGATCGGTGTGCTGTCGGCAGGAAGTCTGATCGATACGTTCGATCGCGACAGCTGGACCCAGGATGAGTTGCTCGCCGCTGCTTTTGCCGGCTACCAAAAACGTGATGCGCAGCTCTTTGAAGCCGCGCCTAGGGATCTTCCATGAAAACCGCTTCTTTCGCCGGCACACGCAGTGGCAATTTCTACGGCCTGGGCACCTACCTGGGGCTGGCGGGTGCCTTGTTGGCGATGATCGTGCTGTTCTCGGTGCTGAGCAGTCACTTTTTGTCTTACGATACTTTCAGCACCCTGGCCAACCAGATTCCGGACCTGATGGTGCTGGCGGTCGGCATGACCTTTGTGTTGATCATCGGTGGCATCGACCTGTCGGTAGGCTCGGTGCTGGCGCTGGCGGCCTCGACCGTGAGCGTGGCGATGCTTGGCTGGGGTTGGAGCGTGTTGCCGGCGGCGCTGCTGGGCATGGCCGTCGCGGCGCTCGCCGGTACCATCACCGGCTCGATCACGGTGGCCTGGCGGATTCCGTCGTTCATCGTGTCCCTGGGCGTGCTGGAAATGGCTCGCGGGGTGGCGTACCAGATGACCGGCTCGCGTACGGCTTACATCGGCGATGCGTTCGCCTGGTTGTCCAACCCGATTGCCTTCGGCATTTCACCGTCGTTCATCATTGCGTTGCTGATCATTTTCATCGCCCAGGCTGTGTTGACCCGCACGGTGTTCGGTCGCTACCTGATCGGTATCGGCACCAACGAAGAGGCGGTGCGGTTGGCGGGGATCAATCCCAAGCCTTACAAGATCCTGGTCTTCAGCCTGATGGGGTTGCTGGCTGGTGTTGCCGCGTTGTTCCAGATTTCTCGCCTGGAAGCCGCCGACCCGAATGCCGGCTCCGGTCTTGAATTGCAAGTGATCGCGGCCGTCGTGATCGGCGGCACCAGCCTGATGGGCGGGCGCGGCTCGGTGATCAGCACGTTTTTTGGCGTGTTGATCATTTCCGTGCTGGCCGCGGGGCTGGCGCAGATCGGCGCAACCGAGCCAACCAAGCGCATCATTACCGGCGCGGTGATCGTGGTGGCGGTGGTGCTGGACACCTATCGCAGTCAACGCGCAAGCCGGCGGACCTGAGTCATGGCGACGATCAAAGATGTGGCAGCCCTTGCCGGCATTTCCTACACCACGGTTTCCCATGTGGTGAACAAGACCCGCCCGGTCAGTGAAGAAGTCCGGATCAAGGTCGAGGCGGCCATCCAGACCCTTGATTATGTTCCCAGTGCGGTGGCCCGTTCACTCAAGGCCAAGACCACGGCGACCATCGGCCTGTTGGTGCCCAACAGCCTCAACCCGTATTTCGCCGAACTGGCTCGGGGCATCGAGGACTACTGCGAGCGAAACGGTTACTGCGTCATCCTGTGCAACTCCGACGACAATCCGGACAAGCAGCGCAGCTATCTGCGTGTGCTGTTGGAAAAACGCATCGACGGCCTGATTGTCGCCTCGGCCGGCGGCGACAGTCGCCTGGTGCAAGGTCTTAAAGGCGTCCGCACGCCCATGGTGATCGTCGACCGCGGACTGGACGGTATCGATGCGGACCTGGTGCGCATCGACCATGAATACGGCGCGTATCTGGCGACCCGGCACCTGCTGGAACTGGGGCACCGGGATATCGCCACGATCAGCGGGCCGGAAAACACCAGCGTGGCGCAGATGCGTCTGGCGGGTTATCGCCGGGCATTGAAGGAGGCGGGCGTCGAAGTCTCTCCCGAGCGCATGCTGGAAAGCGATTTCACCAGCACCGGCGGTTACGGCGCCGCCGCAATTCTGCTGGAAAACAACCCGCCTACCGCCATTTTTGCGGCCAACGACATGATCGGCATCGGCGTGCTACGGGCCGCCGCCGAGCGCAATATTCGCGTACCGAGCGAGTTGTCGGTGATCGGCTTCGACGATATCCAGATGAGTCGGTATGTCTATCCGTCGTTGACCACGGTGGGGCAATCGATCGTGCAACTCGGCGAAATGGCCGCCGAAGTGCTTTTGCGGCGAATCGCCACGCCGGGCCTGGCGACCGATCAGCGGATCGTGACGCCGAGTATCGTCATACGTGAATCGACGGCGCCGCTGGCCGGCGTGTTTGCCCAGTGCCGTTGAAACAGAAAGCCGTTGAAAACAGAAAGCCGCCGAAACAGAATCGATGAGTAGCAATGTATGCCAGCAAAAGTAGTGGTAATAGGCAGTTTGAACATGGACCTGGTGACCCGGGCACCACGCTTGCCCAAGGGCGGTGAAACGCTGATTGGTCAGTCGTTCAGCACCGTCTCCGGCGGCAAGGGCGCCAATCAGGCCGTGGCTGCGGCGCGGTTGGGGGCCCAGGTGTCGATGATCGGGTGCGTGGGTAATGACGCCTATGGTGAGGCACTGTGCGGGGCGCTGTTGGCCGAGCAGATCGATTGTCAAGCGGTGAGCACCGTTGACGGTTCCAGCGGCGTGGCGTTGATTGTGGTCGACGACAGCAGTCAGAACACCATCGTGATCGTCCCTGGCGCCAATGGTGCATTGACCACAGAAGCCATTGACCGTTTTGATTCGGTGATACAGGCGGCGGACGTGCTCATCTGTCAGCTGGAAGTGCCCGATGCTTCTGTTGGTCATGCGCTCAAGCGCGGTCGCGAGTTG
Organism: Pseudomonas sp. IT-196MI5; assembly: GCF_949767415.1. NCBI lineage: Bacteria > Pseudomonadati > Pseudomonadota > Gammaproteobacteria > Pseudomonadales > Pseudomonadaceae > Pseudomonas > Pseudomonas sp. IT-196MI5. Next base: position 136,908 of record NZ_CATKPZ010000008.1, on the reverse strand, counting down.
GGCAAGACCGTCATCCTTAATCCGGCACCGGCCAGTCGTCCGTTGCCATCGGACTGGTATGCGTCCATCGATTACCTGATTCCCAACGAGAGCGAGGCGTCGGCCCTGAGCGGTCTGTCGGTGGACTCCCTGGACACCGCGCGAGCCGCGGCGACTCGCCTGATTGCCCTGGGCGCCGGCAAGGTGATTATCACCCTCGGTGCGCAAGGTTCGCTGTTTGCCGATGGCCAACGCTTCGAACATTTCCCCGCACCCGTGGTAAAGGCTGTCGATACCACGGCGGCCGGCGATACGTTCGTCGGCGGTTTCGCGGCGGCGCTGGCCGCGGGTCAAGATGAGGTGCAGGCGATCCGCTTCGGGCAGGTGGCTGCGGCGTTGTCGGTCACCCGTGCCGGCGCGCAACCTTCGATTCCCGCCTTGAGCGATGTGCAGGCGTTTAAAACCCCATGAAAAAAACACCCTTGCTCAACATTGCACTGTCGCGGCTGATCGCCTCATTGGGGCATGGCGACAGGGTCGTCATCGGGGATGCGGGGCTGCCGGTTCCACCGGGCGTTGAATTGATCGACCTGGCCTTGACCCATGGCATTCCGGATTTTGTCAGCACCTTGAAGGTCGTGCTCAGTGAGATGCAGGTCGAAAGCCATGTGCTGGCGCAGGAAATCTTCGATAAAAAGCCGTCGGCCCTGGTCACGCTGGAAGCGCTGAACGACGAAGGCGCACTGGGTCGGCGTGAGGTGCTCACCCATGAACAATTCAAGGTCCTGAGCCGGCAGGCAAGGGCGATTGTTCGGACAGGCGAGTGTCAGCCGTACTGCAACATTGTGCTGGTCGCTGGCGTAACGTTTTGACTGGCTGTCCGCGTTTTGATTTCCCTGGCACAACGACTGCGCCACGTATGGCTATGCTCAGAAACTGCACCCACTGCTCCGGAGTCTGCTGCTTTTGTCCCTGATTACTGCAACCAACGCCCAGGCGGCACATAAGATCGACTTGATCATCGACACCGATCCAGGGGCTGACGATGTCGTTGCCCTGTTGTTCGCCCTGGCATCGCCGGACGAGCTGAATGTGCGGGCGTTGACCACCGTTGCGGGCAACGTTCGCCTGGACAAGACCTCGCGCAATGCGCGACTGGCCCGGGAATGGGCGGGGCGTGAGGAGGTGCCGGTTTATGCCGGTGCGCCCAGGCCGCTGATGCGCACGCCGATCTATGCCGAGGATATTCATGGTAAGGAAGGTCTGTCGGGCGTCGCCGTGCATGAGCCGAAGAAGGGCCTGGAAAAGGGCAGTGCGGTGACCTACCTGATCGATGCGCTGAAATCGGCCAAGCCCCACAGCATTACTATCGCCATGCTCGGCCCGCAGACCAATCTGGCCCTGGCGCTGATGCAGGAGCCGGGTATCGTGCGGGGCATCAAGGAAGTGGTGGTCATGGGGGGTGCGCACTTCAATGGCGGCAACATCACGCCGGTGGCTGAGTTCAACCTGTTCGCCGATCCCCAAGCCGCTGAAGTGGTACTCAGGAGTGGTGTAAAGCTGACCTACCTGCCGCTGGATGTGACCCACAAGATCCTTACCAGCGAAGCGCGCCTGAAACAGATTGCCGCGCTGAACAACAACGCCAGCCGGCTGGTGAGCGACATTCTCAATGAGTACATCAAAGGTGACATGGAACACTACGGCCTTCCGGGCGGCCCGGTGCATGACGCCACGGTTGTCGCTTACCTGCTCAAGCCGCAGTTGTTCAGCGGTCGCTCGGTCAACGTGGTGGTCGACAGTCGCGAAGGACCGACCTATGGACAAACCATCGTCGACTGGTATGACGGCTTGAAAGCGCCAAAGAACGCCTTCTGGGTTGAAAGCGGCGATGCCCAGGGCTTCTTCGATCTGCTGACCGAGCGCCTGGCCCGCCTGAAGTAAGCATCATCTCCCGCAGGTGCCTGCCTGCGGGATTCACTCCCTCGCGCTTACCGCTTAGGCCTTCTGGTCCGACAGATGTTTCTCGAAAATCTGCTCGATGAACGATTGGGCGGCTTCGGTTCCAAGGTCCCTGACCAGCAGGTCGATACCGATAATGGCGAGCTCCTCCGTGCTGCCTGGGCTGTAGGAGCTGTGGCCGTCTTGCCACTTGGCCTTGATGTCAGCGTCGATGCTTACGGTGGTCATGATGGCGCTCGTGAGGTCGGGGAAGTCTGAGTGCCGAGTTAACCACTTTGCGGGGCTTTTGACACGTCGACTTAGGCAGCAAAGGAGGGCTGTGCGACACTTGGTCTTTGACGAATATTCAAGGAATGCGCTGTGCAGATCGATTTGAACTCCCCGGATGGCCTGACCCTTGAGGCGGTGCGTCAGTTGCTGGCCGGCGCCAGTGACGATGAACACACTCAGTTGCGGGTCACCAAAGGCGGCATTGCCTACATCTCCTCGGGTGTCGTGGGCGGTACCGATATCGACGGGTTGTTGTTCCGGCTCGAAACCTGGGCCAAGGGCTCCGGTTATGTCGGGCGGGTCGCGGCCAGCGATGAAGTCTGGGTCATGCAAATCTTCAATGCCTTGAAAGAGAACTGGCCCAATCCGCCTTACGACTACATCGACGTCTATTGAGCGTCGTTAATATTCAGTCACGATTCAGTGATTAAGGGGAGCGCGGCGCTCAGGCAGAATCGCGACTCGTCCGGATCATGGGCAGGCACTGCCTGTGAAACCAAACGCCAGTCTGGTTGTCGCACGATCTCAGCTTAATCATTGAATAAGGAGGCTTCATGCCTTGGAAGCTCGCGTCATTGGGTACTTTGTTGGCCGTTGCCACGCTGGCCGGTTGCAGCACTACCTCTACCGAGTCGGCAACAACGGATGTTGCGACGACTGACACGGGTCACAGCCGCTGTGAAGCGAAGGCTGCCGAGTTCACCATCGGCAAACAGGCATCGCCGCAATTGCTTGAGCAGGCGCGTACCCGCGCAGGAGCGCAAAACGCGCGGTTCCTGTTGCCAACCGACATGGTGACGCTGGAGTACCGTTCGGATCGCCTGAACCTGAACACCGATGCCAGTAAGGTCGTCACCCGCGTCAACTGCGGCTGATCCTTCGGCTTTTGTTTCACCCATAAAAAACCCCGTCACATGGACGGGGTTTTTTTAGTGCGCCTGGAAATTACTCTGGGCGAACTTGAGCAGCTTGCATACCCTTTTGGCCTTTCTCAGCCACGAAGGAAACAGTCTGGCCTTCTTTCAGGCTTTTGAAACCGTCGCTTTCGATAGCTTTGAAGTGTACGAACAGGTCGTCACCGCCACCTTGAGGAGTGATGAAGCCGAAGCCTTTTTCATCGTTGAACCATTTAACGGTGCCGGTTTGGCGATTAGACATGGTGTATCTCCAAGAAACATATATTTTCAGTAGTACTGTGCTGCTCAGGCCAACTGGGCACACCCGGATATCATAGTCGAAATGTTCGCTTTGGGAGCCCCCCGGGCGAGCTGTTTGCCGATCAGTCGCGGTTTCTTTGTGTCTTGAGATGGCTGAAAGCCCCGTGTTATAAGGCTTTCAGCCGGAAGTAAAGACGATAAAAAAAGCTGTAAAACCTTCAAAAAATGTCAGACAAAGCGACATTCGGCCTGTTTTTTCGGTCATTGCAGGTGAAAAAATCAATGCGAGAAGCTTATTTCTTCGCCCCGGGATCGGGCCTGCAAGTGGCGATTTTCTTCATCGCCTGATTTCCCAGTTCTTGACTGGCCGTGCCGTCCATCAATGCCTGAAGGTCTTTGGCAGGATAGGATTTGATCTGGTCGGCGCCGCAACCACAGAGGGCTTTTGCCTTCGCATCACCGATCTTTTGTGCCGCTGCAGGGACGCATTGCGCCATGTATTTCTCGCGCTCACCCTTTGGCCAATCGGCGTGGGCGGCCAATGGCAGCAGCAGAACGATGGGTGCGACTACGGCGAACAAACGGTTCAGACGCATGCTGGGATGCTCCTTGTGGGTCAATGACGTGTTATCTGAGGGGCGAAGCGGTGTTCAAGTTCAGCACTCTGGCATAAAAACGCCTGATTTGCCGCGTTGGAAAGCCTCTGCGCAGCTACCACCGTTCATCTGTGCTAGCATGCCTCGCTCGGGCGTTTGCGGGCTCCGACGGACCTTCAGTCCCGGCGGCGGCAGATGCGCGATTAACCCTGATTTGAATCCCAGTCACTCTGGTTCGGTTTTCCGGTTGGCCGCAAGGCTCCTGCCGCTGTAAGGCAGGCGTTCGTCATTGAATGGCCTGGACCGGATCTTGTACTGGCTCATCCCAACCCACGTGACCTTTGGTAGGGGTCACCACTAGGAGAGGAGGCGCCATGCCAACTATTACTCTTCCCGACGGCAGTCAACGTTCATTCGATCACCCGGTTTCCGTAGCCGAGGTCGCCGCATCCATCGGTGCAGGTCTGGCCAAGGCCACCGTGGCCGGCAAGGTCAATGGCAAGCTGGTCGACGCCAGCGACATCATCGACAGCGACGTGTCGCTGCAAATCATCACGCCAAAGGATGAAGAGGGGCTGGAGATCATTCGCCACTCTTGCGCCCACCTGGTTGGCCATGCGGTCAAGCAGTTGTACCCGACCGCCAAAATGGTCATCGGTCCGGTCATCGATGAAGGTTTCTATTACGACATCGCTTTCGAGCGTCCTTTCACTCCGGACGACCTGGCCGCCATCGAACAGCGCATGCAGCAGCTGATCGAGAAAGATTACGACGTGATCAAGAAAGTCACTCCGCGCGCCGAAGTGATCGAAGTGTTCAAGGCCCGTGGCGAAGACTACAAGTTGCGCCTGGTCGAGGACATGCCGAACGAGCAGGCCATGGGCCTGTACTATCACGAAGAATACGTCGACATGTGCCGCGGTCCGCACGTGCCGAACACGCGCTTCCTGAAATCCTTCAAGCTGACCAAGTTGTCCGGTGCCTACTGGCGCGGCGATGCCAAGAACGAGCAATTGCAGCGCGTCTACGGCACCGCATGGGCGGACAAGAAGCAACTGGCCGCCTACATCCAGCGCATTGAAGAAGCCGAAAAGCGCGACCACCGCAAGATCGGCAAGCGCCTGGGCCTGTTCCACACCCAGGAAGAAGCGCCGGGCATGGTGTTCTGGCACCCCAATGGCTGGACTTTGTACCAGGTGCTCGAGCAGTACATGCGCAAGGTGCAGCGCGACAACGGTTACCTGGAAATCAAGACACCCCAGGTCGTTGACCGCAGCCTGTGGGAAAAGTCCGGGCATTGGGCCAACTACGCCGACAACATGTTCACCACCCAGTCGGAAAGCCGCGACTACGCGATCAAGCCGATGAACTGCCCGTGCCACGTGCAGGTGTTCAACCAGGGCCTGAAAAGCTACCGCGAGTTGCCGATGCGCCTGGCCGAATTCGGTGCCTGCCACCGTAACGAGCCATCGGGTGCCTTGCACGGCATCATGCGCGTGCGTGGATTCACCCAGGACGACGCGCACATTTTCTGCACCGAAGAACAGATGCAGGCTGAATCCGCAGCGTTCATCAAGCTGACCATGGATGTCTACGCCGACTTTGGCTTCACTGATGTCGAGATGAAGCTGTCCACTCGTCCGGAAAAACGCGTCGGTTCCGACGAGCTTTGGGATCGCGCCGAAGCTGCGCTGGCCGCAGCCCTTGATAGTGCGGGCCTGCCGTACGATCTGCAGCCGGGCGAGGGTGCGTTCTACGGTCCGAAGATCGAGTTCTCGCTGAAAGATTGCCTCGGTCGCGTCTGGCAATGTGGTACCCTGCAGCTCGATTTTAACCTGCCTGTCCGTCTGGGAGCCGAATACGTCTCCGAAGACAACAGCCGCAAGCACCCGGTCATGTTGCACCGGGCGATCCTGGGGTCCTTCGAACGTTTCGTCGGAATCCTGATCGAGCACTACGAGGGCGCATTCCCCGCGTGGCTGGCTCCGACCCAGGCAGTGGTGATGAATATCACTGATAAACAGGCTGATTTTGCCGCCGAGGTCGAAAAAACTCTCAACGAAAGCGGGTTTCGTGCCAAGTCTGACTTGAGAAATGAAAAGATCGGCTTTAAAATCCGCGAGCATACTTTGCTCAAGGTTCCTTTTCTCTTGGTTATCGGAGATCGGGAAGTCGAGATGCAGACTGTCGCTGTGCGTACTCGTGAAGGTGCTGACCTGGGCTCGATGCCCGTCGCCCAGTTCGCTGAGTTTCTCGCGCAAGCGGTTTCCCGGCGTGGTCGCCCAGATTCGGAGTAATTATTATTAAGCGTGAAATGAGACAAGATAAACGAGCTGCACCGAAAGCCCCGATCAACGAGAATATCTCGGCACGCGAGGTTCGGTTAATTGGAGCTGAAGGTGAACAGCTTGGGATTGTGTCAATTGAAGACGCGCTTCTTAAGGCTGAAGAGGCCAAGCTGGATCTGGTGGAGATTTCCGCCGATGCAGTACCACCTGTTTGCAAACTGATGGACTACGGCAAATCGATCTTCGAAAAGAAGAAACAGGTTGCTGCGGCCAAGAAAAACCAGAAGCAGATTCAGGTTAAAGAAATCAAGTTTCGTCCAGGGACGGAGGAAGGGGATTACCAGGTAAAACTGCGCAACCTGGTACGTTTCCTGAGTGATGGGGACAGGGCCAAGGTATCCTTGCGATTCCGCGGCCGTGAGATGGCCCACCAGGAGCTGGGGATGGAACTCCTCAAGCGAGTTGAAGGTGACTTGCTCGAGTACGGTTCGGTCGAACAGCATCCTAAGATGGAAGGACGCCAGCTGATCATGGTCATCGCCCCGAAAAAGAAGAAGTAATCAACAGGGCACGGCAGGCCTTCTGATTATGTTTATCAACTGAATGCGGAGTATCCGAACATGCCAAAAATGAAGACCAAAAGTGGTGCTGCTAAGCGGTTTCTGAAAACTGCTAACGGTATCAAGCACAAGCACGCTTTCAAGAGCCACATCCTGACCAAAATGTCGACCAAGCGTAAGCGTCAACTGCGCGGTAGCAGCTTGCTGCATCCGTCTGACGTGGCAAAAGTCGAGCGCATGCTGCGCCTTCGTTAATTTTAGTCAAGAATAGAGGAAGTAACTCATGGCTCGTGTAAAGCGTGGCGTCATTGCCCGTAAGCGTCACAAAAAAATTCTGAAACTTGCTAAAGGCTACTACGGCGCACGCTCCCGCGTATTCCGTGTTGCCAAGCAAGCGGTAATCAAGGCAGGCCAGTACGCCTACCGTGACCGTCGTCAGAAAAAACGTCAGTTCCGCGCTCTGTGGATCGCTCGTATCAACGCTGGTGCTCGTATCAACGGTCTGTCCTACAGCCGTTTCATCGCCGGCCTGAAAAAAGCGTCCATCGAGATCGACCGTAAGGTTCTGGCTGATCTGGCAGTGAACGAAAAAGCGGCGTTTGCTGCGATTGTCGAGAAAGCTAAAGCCACCTTGGCTTAAGTACCCCCGACAGTCACCCGGCCTCGCATCTGCGGGGCCAGGTGTTAAACGTCATAAATAGGGGAAGAGCCTTCAAGCTCTTCCCCTATTTTGTATCTGGAGTCTGTACATGGAAAACCTGGATGCGCTCGTCTCTCAAGCACTAGAGGCTGTGCAAAGCGCTGAAGATATCAATGCCCTGGAGCAAATCCGGGTTCACTACCTTGGCAAGAAGGGTGAATTGACTCAGGTGATGAAGACCCTGGGGAATTTGCCGGCAGAAGAGCGTCCGCAGGTCGGTGCGCTGATCAACGTTGCCAAGGAACGTGTCACAGAGGTCCTTAATGCGCGCAAGGCATTGTTTGAAGAAGCCGATCTGGCTGCCAAACTCTCTGCCGAGTCCATTGACGTGACCCTGCCTGGCCGTGGTCAGACCTCCGGCGGTCTGCATCCGGTTACCCGCACTCTGGAACGCGTCGAACAGTTCTTCACCCGTATTGGCTACGGCATCGCCGAAGGCCCTGAGGTCGAAGACGACTATCACAACTTCGAAGCGCTCAACATCCCAGGCCACCACCCGGCCCGGTCGATGCATGACACCTTCTATTTCAATGCGAACATGCTGTTGCGCACCCATACCTCGCCGGTACAGGTCCGCACCATGGAGTCGAAACAACCGCCGATCCGCATCGTCTGCCCAGGCCGTGTATATCGCAGCGACTCCGATATCACCCATTCGCCGATGTTCCATCAGGTCGAAGGCCTGCTGATCGATCGCGACATCAATTTCGCCGACCTCAAAGGCACCATCGAAGAGTTCCTGCGGGTGTTCTTCGAAAAGGAACTGGCGGTGCGTTTCCGTCCTTCCTACTTCCCGTTCACCGAGCCATCCGCCGAAGTCGACATGGAGTGCGTGATGTGCAGCGGTAAAGGCTGCCGCGTCTGCAAGCAGACCGGCTGGCTGGAAGTGATGGGCTGCGGCATGGTGCACCCGAACGTGCTGCGCATGTCCGGGATCGACCCGGAAGAGTTCTCGGGCTTTGCCTTCGGCATGGGTGTCGAGCGCCTGGCCATGCTGCGTTACGGCGTGAACGACTTGCGTCTGTTCTTCGACAACGACTTGCGGTTCCTCGCGCAATTTCGCTAGTCGTAACGAATTCTTAGGAGAGCAGGATGAAATTCAGTGAACAATGGCTGCGTGGCTGGGTTAGCCCGCAGGTAAGTCGCGACGAGCTGGTGGCTCGTCTGTCGATGGCCGGTCTTGAGGTCGATAGCGTTACGCCGGCCGCCGGTGTTTTCAGTGGCGTAGTGGTTGGGGAGGTGCTGAGCACTGAACCGCACCCGGACGCCGACAAGCTGCGCGTGTGCCAGGTCAGCAACGGTTCGGAAACCTTCCAGGTCGTTTGCGGTGCGCCAAACGTGCGCCCGGGCCTGAAGATTCCTTTCGCCATGATCGGAGCCGAGCTGCCAGGCGACTTCAAGATCAAGAAGGCCAAACTGCGTGGCGTTGAGTCCAACGGCATGCTGTGCTCGCAATCCGAGTTGCAGGTCGGTGAAGGTAATGACGGTCTGATGGAGCTGCCGGCCGATGCGCCGGTCGGTCAGGACATTCGTGAATACCTGAACCTGGAAGATGCCAGCATCGAGGTCGATCTGACCCCGAACCGTGGTGACTGCCTGTCCCTGGCCGGTCTGGCTCGTGAAGTCGGCGCGCTGTACGCTGCTCCGGTGGTCCGTCCGGTGGTGGCTTCGGTGCCTGCCGCGCACGACGAAGTGCGTTCGGTAGAAGTGCTGGCGCCGGCCGCGTGCCCACGTTATCTGGGGCGTGTGATTCGTAATGTCGACCTGTCCAGGCCTACGCCACTGTGGATGGTCGAGCGCCTGCGTCGTGCAGATGTGCGCAGCATCGATGCTGCCGTCGACATCACCAACTACGTGATGCTGGAACTGGGTCAGCCGCTGCACGCCTTCGATCTCGCCGAAATCAACGGTGGCATCCGTGTGCGCATGGCCGAAGAGGGCGAGAAGCTGGTACTGCTCGACGGTCAGGAAGTCAGCCTGCGTAGCGATACGCTGGTGATTGCCGACCACTCCCGCGCACTGGCGATTGCCGGCGTCATGGGTGGCGAGCACAGCGGTGTTTCCGCAACCACCCGTGATGTGTTCCTGGAAAGCGCCTTCTTCGACCAGATCGCCGTAGCAGGCAAGGCCCGTTCCTATGGCCTGCACACCGATGCATCGCATCGCTATGAGCGTGGCGTGGACTGGCAACTGGCCCGCGAAGCCATGGAGCGCGCGACCGGCTTGCTGCTGGACATCACCGGTGGTGAAGCGGGTCCGATCATCGAGACCGTCAGCGAACAGCACCTGCCGAAAATTGCTCCGGTCACCCTGCGTGCCCAGCGCATTACCCAGATGCTGGGTATGGAAATGGATTCGGCTGAGGTGGAGCGTCTGCTCAACGCCTTGGGCCTGACCATTACTGCCGACGGGGCAGGGCAGTGGCGTGTAGAAGTGCCAAGCCATCGCTTCGACATCAGCCTGGAAGTCGACCTGATCGAAGAACTGGCACGCCTGTACGGCTACAACCGTTTGCCGGTTCGTTATCCGCAAGCGCGTCTGGCGCCGCAAGCCAAGGCAGAAGCCCGTAGCGATTTGCCTGAACTGCGCCGCCTGCTGGTTGCCCGTGGATATCAGGAAGCCATTACCTACAGCTTCATCGATCCGAAACAGTTCGAACTGTTTAATCCGGGTGTAGAGCCGTTGCTGCTGGCCAATCCGATCTCCAATGACATGGCTGCCATGCGTTCGTCGCTGTGGCCAGGTCTGGTCAAGGCGCTTCAGCACAACCTGAACCGTCAGCAGGATCGCGTGCGTCTGTTCGAAAGCGGCCTGCGATTCGTTGGTCAGCTCGAAGGTCTGAAGCAAGAGCCGATGTTGGCGGGTGTTGTTTGCGGTAGTCGCCTGCCGGAAGGCTGGGCGCAGGGTCGCGATACCGTCGACTTCTTCGACGTCAAGGCTGACGTGGAAGCGGTGCTGGGCTTCGCCGGTGCCCTGGATGCATTCACTTTCGTGCCGGGTAAGCACCCGGCGCTGCACCCGGGTCAAACCGCACGCATCGAGCGTGACGGTCGTCTGGTCGGTTTCATTGGCGCGATCCACCCTGAATTGTCGAAAACCCTCGGTCTCGACCGTCCGGTCTTCGTCTTCGAGCTGGTTCTGGCGGAAGTGGCGTTGGGCAAAATGCCTGAATTCCACGAGTTATCGCGCTTTCCTGAAGTGCGTCGTGACCTTGCGCTGATTGCACACAAAGACGTTGCAGCCACGGCTGTACTGGACGTAATCCGTGAAAATGCAGGCGAATGGCTGACAGACCTCAGGCTATTTGACGTGTATCAGGGTAAAGGCATTGATCCTGATAGAAAAAGCCTCGCAGTCGGCTTGACCTGGCAGCATCCATCGCGCACTCTTAATGACGATGAGGTGAATACCGCAACGCAAAACATCCTCACCTCGCTCGAAAAAAGGTTGAACGCCACGTTAAGGAAGTGACGTATGGGGGCTCTGACGAAAGCTGAGATGGCGGAACGTCTGTATGAAGAGCTGGGCCTGAACAAACGGGAGGCCAAGGAATTGGTCGAACTGTTTTTTGAAGAAATCAGGCACGCTCTTGAAGACAACGAACAAGTCAAATTGTCCGGTTTCGGCAATTTCGACCTTCGGGACAAACGCCAGCGGCCTGGCCGCAATCCGAAAACGGGGGAAGAAATCCCGATCACGGCTCGCCGTGTGGTCACCTTTCGTCCAGGGCAGAAGTTGAAGGCCCGAGTTGAGGCTTATGCTGGAACCAAGTCATAACGACGAGCTCCCCGTCATCCCGGGCAAACGCTACTTCACCATTGGTGAAGTCAGCGAGCTGTGTGCGGTAAAACCGCACGTGCTGCGCTACTGGGAGCAGGAGTTTCCTCAACTCAACCCTGTCAAACGTCGCGGAAACCGCCGGTATTATCAGCGCCAGGACGTGCTGATGATCCGGCAGATCCGCGCGCTTCTTTATGATCAGGGGTTCACCATCGGCGGAGCGCGCCTGCGCTTGTCCGGTGATGAAGCCAAAGACGACACCACCCAATACAAACAAATGATCCGCCAGATGATCGCCGAGCTCGAAGATGTTCTGGTGGTGCTCAAGAAATAAATTCCTGCTTTAAATACTTCCAGTTTTCAAAAGCTTGCGATATATTCTTGAGCGTTCCTCGAGGTGAGGAACAGGTTTCACGCCTAGTCGGGGCGTAGCGCAGTCCGGTAGCGCACTAGCATGGGGTGCTAGGGGTCGAGTGTTCGAATCACTCCGTCCCGACCATATTTTTCAATGGCTTAGCCGAACTTTTACCAGTTCGGCTTTTTCATGCATGGAAAATTACTCCCACATTTACTCCCACGAATATCATGGATCTCGGTAGCGATGCTATTTGAGGCGCAGTTGCTTCGCTGGGTTTTCGGGGAACTGGCGGAAGGGCTTGGGCGGGGGCCTTGAACAGGTTCAGTATCCCTCCACGAATCTCCCAGCTAGGCAGTCAAATCTTGTAACAGGTGATGGTAGTTTGATCGATTCAATCGCGCAGGAAGCTTTCGTCGAATGGATAATTGGTTAGCAACTCGTAGCCGGACTCAGTTACGAGCAACTGGTTTTCCAATTTGATCCCATCTCGACCACCAACCTCACCCACATAGGCTTCGACACAAAGGGCCATGCCCGCCTGCAACTCGCCTTCGTAACCGTAGGAATCCAGATCTTCCGGATAGCGAATGCTTGGGTATTCATCGCACAGTCCTACACCGTGGAACAGCACACCGTATCGTTGAGCTCGGCATGGCTCCGGCAGTCGATGAGCTTTCAGTGTCAACTCAGTGAAGCGGACGCCGGGTTTGACCAGCTCGATATTGTGACTGATATGGTCATGGGCGATACGGTAAAGGCGCTTCTGCTCGGCCGTGGGTTCAACGCCGCCACAGATCCAGCTGCGCGACATGTCGACGCACATGCCGTAGGTACCGATCAAATCTGTGTCAAACGAGAGCAGGTCACCATCGCTTAGCACTCTAGGGCCAGATTCCGAGAACCATGGATTGGTTCGTGGGCCGGAGCTAAGAATTCGTGTCTCGATCCATTCTCCGCCCCTACGGATGTTGCCGGCGTGAAGTACAGACCAAATATCATTTTCCGTAGCGCCGGCACGTAGCGCCTGGTGCATCTCTGCCACGGCAGCTTCGCAGGACGCGACAGCACATCGTATTGCCTTTATTTCGTCCGGGCCTTTAATCATTCGTGCAAATTCAGTTACCTCTTGGCCGCTGCAGACCTCTATACCTAGTGCGTCCAGGGCACGTAGACCGGCCACCTCCACACGATCAACTGCGAGACGCCGGTTGGAACCAGAGTGCTTGCGAAGTAGTTCGTCGATTTGTCCTATAAAGTGCCGGGCGTGCTCTTCAGTTCGGTCACCCGTTTCAAAGTAGAAAAAAGAGGCGCCACTCCGAAGTTCGTTTACCAAAGGCAAGTGAGCGGAAAGATGTTCACAGCCATGGAAATCCCACAGTACAACATGCCCATTGGCGGAGATGAAGCATGCTCGCGCCGGATTGTGGGCAGTCCAAAGCTGCATATTGGTGGTATCAGTGGCGTACCGAATGTTCAATGGATCGAACAACAGAATTCCCCCAAGATCACGCGCCACCAACTCCTTTACTATGCGTTTAACGCGATACTCTCGCATGGAGGGTAAATGAGGTGGCTGTAATCCCAGTCTCTCCCATTCAGCAAAAGCCAATGGGGTAGGGCCTATCTCCACCCGGTCATTATCATCAGGAGAACCGTCCGCTTTCAGAGAAATGGCTCGGCGTCGGGCGGGGTCAATACGACGGGTATCAGTGGGAGTTGAAAAAGGAGAAGTGCTCACGGTTGATGCGTCCTCTTTAATTTACAAGCGAACTAGCTAAATCCAGTACTCGCTCAAAACCTATGGTTGTTGGACTGTTATGCATGATTTCTATGTGAGTAACTGCGGTTGGTAAACCAAGTAATTCACACTAATTATGGTTAAATAAGAGCTTCGGCGAAGCAGCGCTTCTCGCTGGTGTGATAGTTAATATGAGTCGAGCGATTTTCGATAGGGCTAATAAGTCCATTGCAAGCGCGTGACTGATTGCTAGCTTGCGTTACCTAGGCTCCGTGTTGCGCTTTACGTTGTTTGATCAGGTCTAATACGGTGGTGTGCTGATGCATTTTTTTATGCACTCCTTAGTAGGGGCTTTTTGCACTGACTGTAGCGTTCTGGGAGAACTGATTGCAGACATGTCATCAGCTCGCATGGGCTGTTGCGCCCTAACCAATTCGGATAACCTGCCGTTGCACAGCCTCTCCATGCGGGTCGCTGGTGCTTGCAATCAGTCTAGGGCGAGGCCAATGGTCAATAGAATCGATTTTTTTAATGGGCTAGTGATGATCTCCCGTAATGATTAAGCAAAATGAACCTGATCAAGCGTTGATCAAGATGCCGTCTCTACGTGCGGTCAAAGCCTTCGTGGCGGCAGCCAGGTATCAGAACTTCACGCGCGCTGCCGAAGCTCTCTGCGTCACTCAGGGGGCGATTAGCCGCCAAATACGTGAGCTGGAAGATCATCTCGGGACGGAGCTTTTCGACCGTGCGGGCAGAGCAGTCAAGCTCACGGATGCTGGTTCCAATTTTTACGACGTGGTTCAACTCTCATTTACCAGCATTGCTCAAGCGGCGGAGCGAATGCGCAGTAATACCACCTCCAAGCATGTGGTAACTCTGTGCTGCTCGCCCGCGTTCACCAATTTTTGGCTTGGCCCTCGACTACCTTCTTTCCTCGAATCATATCCAGAGATAGACCTGAACCTCGTCGTCACCCAAAACTTTCTATCTATGGAGACGGGTGTCCATCCAGATTTCATCATTTGCAAAATGATGAAAAGCCACGACGGTTACCGCAGTCAGCCACTTGTGTGTGACGTCATTTATCCGGTCTGCACACCTCAGTACCTGGAGCAGCATCCAGAACTGCAATCCATCCAGGATATTCGAGATGGTGCACTGCTGAACCTCAGCCCCTTTGGTCGTTCACAGGTGGCTGAACATGTAGATTGGAGTGTTTGGTTTGCTCATCACGATATCGATCTCAAGGCCCGATCCAGTCAAGCTCCGCATTTCTTTAATGCTAACGACTACAACGTTCTCATTCAGCTCGCCCTGGCTCACCAAGGGGTTGCGTTAGGATGGCATTACTTGGTAGCCCCCTTGGTCGAAAAAGGGCTCTTGGTGCGACCAGTCAAAGAAAAGCTGGTTCATAGAGAAACGCTTCATTACCTGAATTTCAACGAAGACAAAGCCCGTGATCCTAGCTGCTGCAAGCTACGCGACTGGCTTGAGGAGCAATTCGATAACGGACTGCTGCAGGATCCCGATGACTTGGATCGGTGAGGTCAGCTCATCAATTGCTCATTGTAAATGTCGCTGTCTCCCGCTCCCGCTTGTCATTATTCTTTCACCATGAAATCTGAATACGAAGTGCATATTTCATGGCGACTGGATGAACATCATTTTTCTAGTTATCTAGCTCTTATTCCAAAAGCATGATTTTTGTACCTGTTGGTACCGTTTATCACTTTGGAATAACGAAGTTGAATCTACCGTTAATCAAGCGCTAAACAAGCATCAGGTAGATGCTTGCACTTAATTTAGTAATGCTGTCGATGGTCGCGCCCTGTTCAATGCGACCAATGGAGTCAGCAGCGCTTTATAAAAACGATTTTGTTTCGGTGGCTGCGATGACTCGCTTCATGCTCTCGAATCACTACCCCCAGCTGAGAAGTATCTGGCTGAATTTTTCCAGCAAAGAACAAGATGAGGTTTGAATCAATGTCCGCATTCGCTTTTTCCGGCATCAATCTGGCAATCACCACTCCATTTGATGCGCAGGGCAAGATTGATTACCCGCGTTTTGAAAGTTTGCTTGAACGCTACATTTCCGCTGGCGTGCATGGGTTTGTCCTGAGCTCCGGCACGGGCATGCACGTATACCTGAGCAAAGAAGAGTCCAGGCAGCTCGTAGCTTTTGGTTCCAAAGTCATCAAGGGCCGTGCGCGAGTAATCGTGCAAACTTCTGCCTTGCTTGCGGACGAAGTAGTGGAACGTACGCGTCATGCAACTGAGTGCGGAGCGGATGGCGTCATGGTGTTGCCGCCGTTTTTTGAAGGCCCAACCGATGACCAGGGAATCATCGATTTCTATTCCACTGTCTCTGAAGCTGGGCTGCCAATCATCGGCTACAACGTGCCTCAGGCTGTCGGTGTTGAAGTCACGCCGTCTTTGTTCCGTAAATTGAGTGAAATTCCAAATTTTGTATCGGTCAAAGACAGCAGCGGCGATCTTGCTGCGCAGGCTTCTCTGATCCGTACCGGCCTGCCAACTATGAATGGTGCCGACCCCCTTGTGCCCTACGCCCTTTTTGCCGGTGCTGCGGGCCTGATTTGGGGTGGGGCGAACATGGCTCCCCGTTCTTGCGTTGCAATGGTGAATGCCGCTCGTGAGCAGGACTGGGTCAGTGCTCGGGAGATTTGGGATTCGATTGAGCCAGTCATGTCGTTGATCTGGCAGGGTGACTACGTTCAGTCCGTTTACGCCGGTGCTGAAATCACTGGGTACGGCGCTGGCAATCCTCGTCGACCATTGGCGCGTTTGGCCGCAGATAAGATCGGTGCGCTCAAAGCTGCCCTCGAACCACTGATCGCTCTTGAGTCCAAACTCGCCTGACGACTTGGGAGTAGAAGTCATGTACGTAGCCACTAGATTCCCAAAAAACAGCAGTCGTTCAGCTTGGGTTGAAATGCTTTCTCCACGAGCACCGACTCCATCGCTTCAAGGAGCCGTGACTGCTGATGTTGCAATCATTGGCGCTGGCTTTGCGGGTCTGTCTGCAGCACGACGGCTGTCTCAGCTCGATCCGACTTTGCGAGTTGCCGTCCTGGAAGCGGGCGTTGTCGGCGAAGGTGCAACGGGGCGTAACTCAGGGTTCATTATTGATTTGCCCCATGAAGTCAGCTCGGAAGATTTTGGTGACACATCAACAGAGCGTGCTCGGCGGGATATCAAGCTCTATCGCACCGCGATTAGCTTGGCTACGGACATGGCGGAAGAGAACGGCTGGGGGAGAGAAATCATCGATCCTTGTGGTCGCTATAGCGTAGCGATTAGCCAAAAGGGTGATGCTCATATCGTCAGCTACGCCCGCCAGCTTCAAGGACTAGGAGAGTCCCACGAGATCCTTGATGCAAAAAGCATTTATGAAGTGACGGGCAGCCGTATTTACACCACCGGGCTATACATGCCTGGCACGGTGATGGTGCAACCTGCAGCCTACATTCGAGCAGTTGCAGATAGCCTGCGAAGCCCAGTGACGCTGTATGAGAACTCCCCGGTTCAGTCCTTCGAAAAGCAGTCTGATAATTGGTTACTGAAGACCGCCAAGGGCTTGGTAACGGCGAAGCGCATCATCCTGGCCAACAATGGGCATGCGCAGAGCTTCGGCCTCTTTCGCGGGCAGATGCTGCACGTCTTCACTTATGCGTCCATGAGCGAGCCCTTTGATCCACAGCGCCTCAGCGGTAAACGCGATTGGGCGGCAACTCCAGCATTACCTATGGGAACAACTGTCCGTCGCGTAAGTGGCGTCGAAGGCGACCGCATTTTGATCCGCTCGCGTTATTCCTACCACGCAGGACTGGAGATCAACGAGGGGCACGTACAAAGCGCGGGCCGGGTGCATGACGGTAAGTTCGCGGATCGGTTCCCCAACCTCGCAGGACTGAAAATGCAGTACCGGTGGGGCGGCCCGATGGCGTTGACCTGGAATAGCGTGCCGATTTTCGGAGAGATTGAACCAGGCCTGTTTGCCGCTTGCGCTTGCAACGGACTGGGAGCCTCGAAGTCGACTGCTGCTGGTACCGCTGCCGCTGAAGCCGCTTTGGGTATGAAGTCTGAGTTGGTTGAGATTTTCTCCAACTACGACTCTCCGAAAAACCTGCCGCCTCAGCCATTTTTAAGCATCGGTGCGAAAGCTGACTTGAAACTGCGCGAATGGCGCGCCGGGCGTGAGTAAAGCCTGGGCCAGGCTTCTGTTGTCACTCAGAAGATTGCTCAGTGGCAGATATCGTAAAAACACCATGGCCAAAGGCGCCGAGGGTGTCTTGTGACAACCAAAAAGAGTGTGCTCTACCAAGACTTGAAGCGGCAAATCCGACTCTGGAAGTAGATCCTGATCAACTGCTGGACGAGGCGACTCTTGGTAAGCAATACGGACTATCACGAACGCCTGTGCGGGGTAAGCGTCTGCCCAACTCACCTTGCGTAAGTTAGGCCGGTACCCACTGATGCGGCAGCAGTTGGTCGATCTCACTCGCTCGCTGCGTCGGCAGCCGCGTCAGCACATCTTTGAGATAAGCAGGTCTGTCGATCCGCCTCCTTAGCCGATGACCGTCACTCAAACGTCAACTGTCGCCAGGTGCGCCATCAGCCACTGGCGGAAGCGGTTGACGCTTTGCCTGTTTGGGGCCCGGCCTTGGGGTTCCAGCAGGCAGAACTGTGCGTCGGTACGCAGGATGGCTTGCGTCGGCCGCAGGAGGTTGCCGGTTTGCAAGTGATTGCTGAGCAGGCCCGACCAGGCCAGGGCGATCCCCTGGCCAGCCAGCGCCGACTGGATCAACATGGAATAGCTGTTGATATTGATGCGCCGCCGAGGTTCTGGCGCTGGGTAGCCAAGGCGCTGGAACCATTCTTTCCAGCCAATCCAGTCCCGGTGCTGGTCTTCCAGCCACAACCAGGTGCATCCCCCCAACTGTTCCAGCGTCTCGATCCCTGGGTGTTGCGCCAGATAGGCGGGGCTGCATACCGGGAAAATCTCTTCGTTGAACAACGGCGTGACTTTCATGTTTTTCGGCGGTGTGCTGCAGTAATAAAGCGCCAGGTCGCAGTCCAGCCGGGAGAAGTCGCTGACTTGATCCGTCGCGATGATGCGCAGGTCAATCTCTTCATGCTGGCGTTGGAATTGCGACACAAGCGGCAGCAGCCACAACGACGCCATCGCCGTGCTGGTGACCACGGTGACTTGCTGCGCGCCTTGCCAGTGGCGTATTCCCGCCGTGGCATGGGCGATTTGCTGCAACGTATCGCGCACGCTTTCGTAATATTGGCTGCCGGTGACGGTGAGGTTGATTTCGCGGGTTGTGCGGGTGAACAGCGCCGTGCCCAGATAGTCTTCGAGCAAGCGAATCTGGCGGCTGATGGCGCCTTGGGTGACATTCAGTTCGCGTGCCGCCACGGTGAAGTTCAAGTGACGGGCGGCGGCTTCGAACGCCACCAGGCTGTTGAGTGGCGGCAAGGGCTGCAGTTTCATCAGGCTCACTGTCTTATAAGTTTTAAGCGCACGGAGATTGTGCAGAAGCCCGTATGCAGTGACTACCTATTCAGTGAGGCAAGGCTATAGATCAAGGACCAGGTCGGAAGTGGGCCTGCTGCAGCACAGCAAACGCAGGCCTTTGTCGATTTCCCGTTGCCTGATGCCGCCGTTGTGGTTCATGTCCACCGTACCCTGCAGCAGCGTGGTCTTGCAGGTGCCGCAAACGCCCTGGCTGCAGGAGGAGGGTACGATCGCACCGGCTTTCTTTGCGGCGGCCAGCACGGTCTGATTGCCCGGCATGTTGAACGTCTGGCCTGAGCGCGACAGGGTCACCGTGAACACGGCTTGCTGGTCGAGCGAAACGGCCTGCTCGATCAACGGTTCCTCATTCAGAGCGGCAATGTCGAAGCTTTCCTGATGGTAGTGGGCGAAATCGAATGCCGCTTCCCTGAGCAGCGACTTGACCGCTTCCATGTAGCCCTGGGGACCGCAGGTAAAGATTTCCCGCTCCTTGTAGTCCGGCACTTGCTGGCTTAACAACGACAAGTCGAGCCGGCCTATCGGTTGTTGCCATTGAGCGGTGTCGCCGAGCCCTTCGCAAACACTGATGACCCGCAGCCCCGGCATGGCGGCCTGCATGCGCGTCAATTCCGCATGGAAGATGATGTCGGTGGGCGTACGGGCGCTGTGCACGAAAACGATGTCGAGGTTGCCGGCCATGTCGCAGGCGGCCCGGGTCATCGACATCAAGGGCGTCACGCCGGAGCCGGCCGACAGGTACAACAACTTGTTCGCAGGATGGCCAACCGGTGTAAAGCTGCCCGCTGGACCGGAAGCTTTCAGGCTATCGCCTGGCTTGAGGTTGTCATGCAGCCAGTTCGACACCGCGCCCCCCGGCACGCGCTTGACGGTAATGGAAAACGCGAAGGGCCGGGTCGGGGAGGACGACAGGGTGTAGCAGCGGGCGATGGTCTGCCCGCCAATGACCGGCGAGATCGTGATGAATTGACCGGGCTCGAAGCTCAGGGCGCTGAAGTCCGCGCAGCGAAAAATGAAGGTCCTGACGTCATGGGTTTCCTGGCGCACAGCGCAGCATTGCAGGGTTTTCTGCTCACCGCTGTGCCACTGCGAGCCGAACGTGCCCCAGGTGGTCGGGTCGGTAAAGCGTTGAACCGCGCTGGCGGTTGCAGGGCGCGTCAGGTTTTCGTAAGTCGTCATGTTCATTCCTCACACGCCATGGGCGGCCAGACGCGCTGCGTACCAGCGAGAGAACTGGTCGACATAGGTTTCGGTAAAGGCCGAGAACGGCCCGGGCGTGTAGGCAGGATCCTGGGTGCCGCTGTGGGTGATGCCGACGAGGCTGGCGTCCTGCAGGTTGGTCGCGACCCAGACTTCGGTCAGCTTATCCACCTGGTAGTCGACGCCTTCGATGGCATCGGCATGGACCAGCCATTTGGTGCGCACCAGGGTCTTATCGGGCGCCAGCGGGATGATATGGGAGACCACGGCGTGGTCGCTCATGACATGGGTCCACGAGTTGTGCGTCCAAAGATGCACGTCGCCCAAGTCGCGGCGGGTGAGGTCGCCAAACAGCCGGGTGCAGGCCACGCGGGTGTCCAGGGTCTGGGATTCGCCGTTGCCGGCAATGGCCAGTCGCTGCGAGCGGAATTGGGTCACGGCGTCTTCGCCCAGGTGTTCGACCGCATCGCAGATATAGCCTTCGTGCTCCCAGTTGGCCTTGGTGTCGGCATTGCGGCGGTGATACTCCGCCAGTGCCTGAAGTGAATCCTCACCCAGCCCATCGGTGCAGAAACCGAAATCTTCGGGCAGGAAAGACGCGGTCAATTCAGGATGGGTGGCGGCGCAGTGATAACACTCGCGGTTATTCTCGATCACCAGTTTCCAATTGCCGTTCTCGATGATTTCCGATTCGTAGGCGATCTTTGAATGGGCGAGGTCATATTGGGCGAAACGCGGTGTCATGACCTGGTCAAGGTACAGGATGTCTTCTGGTGGTTCGTCGCCCAGGCAGACGAAGACATGGGTGCCGACAACGCGAGTATGCACGGGGATCAGGCTTTTGCATTCAGGGTCGAAGTCCTGGCCCATGTGTGCCGCATGTTTCAGGCTGCCGTCCAGGTCGTAGGTCCACTGGTGGTAGG
Organism: Pseudomonas sp. IT-196MI5; assembly: GCF_949767415.1. Lineage (NCBI taxonomy): Bacteria > Pseudomonadati > Pseudomonadota > Gammaproteobacteria > Pseudomonadales > Pseudomonadaceae > Pseudomonas > Pseudomonas sp. IT-196MI5. Next base: position 115,840 of record NZ_CATKPZ010000008.1, on the reverse strand, counting down.
GGCAGACCAGCATGCCCACCGTCGACTTGCCGGCCTGTTTCAAGCGAGCCCCGCGGTGCCGGCAGACATTGCGAAACGCCTGCACCTGTTCGTCATCGTCGCGCACCAGGAGGATGGAGGATTTGCCGATATCGAGGGTGGAGACATCACCGGGTTCGGGGACGTCGCTGGTGACACCCACCAGAATCCAATGCTTGGTGAAAAAGATATCGACGTCGGTTTCAAAAATATCCTGGCGACCAAACAAACCGCCAGGCATGCCATGGCCGGGCGTGCGGTCGGTCAGAAGTTCACGATGGGTCTTCACGGCATTAATTGTCATTATGGGGTCTCGCTCAAAACTCAAAGTTGATCAGGCGGCGAGTACAGTTTGGAAAGGTGGAATGAGACCGTCAACGCGCTTTATTTTCACGTTCGCATAACTTTGCGTTATGCGTAAATGTGGTGTTTAACTTATTGATAATCAATGGCTTAGATAAATGTCATCGCGCAGCCAGTCGACCAGTGCCTGGGTAATGGGCTCAAGTTTTCGACCGCTCGGAATAACCAGGTAATAGGCGTCTTTTGGCTTGACCACATAGGGCGTAATTCTGATCAGTTCACCACTGTTGAGCCGGTGCGCGATCAGCCGACTCCATCCCAGTGCAATGCCGTGGCCTTGAATGGCCGCCTGGATCGCATCGTTATAGGAAGTGCAGCGAAATGAGTAATTGAGCTTGGGGCGCATATCGCCGAGTTCCCGGCACCAACGGTTCCAGGTCATCCAGCCTTCCAGGGTGGAATCCGAGTCAATCAGCGCCGTGTCCAAAAAATCGCTAATGGACGAAGGGGCCGGGTTGGCGGCAAGCCAGGCCGGCGAACAAACGGGAAACACTTCTTCATCGAACAGGAAAACCGAACTTCCATCCTCCCATTTTCCATTGCCGAAACGGATGGCCAGGTCGACGTCATCCCGATATGAACCTGGCAAGGTCTGCTGCGTCATCAAGCGCAATTTCAACTTCGGTTGCAGGGTGCGCAGTGCAATCAATCTGGGGAGTATTCTCAAGTGAGAAAACGCCTCCGTGCAGGCGATGGTGACCTCCTGCTCACCAATGCCCTCGGCAATTTTGTCGAAGACACTGGCCATGCGATGAATGGACTCTGCGACGACCAGATGCAGGACATAGCCTTCGTGAGTCAGCTTGATTGCCCGATGAAGCCGATGGAACAGCTTGGTCCCCAGGGTATCTTCCAACAACCGGATTTGTTTGCTGACGGCGGCCTGCGTCACGCCCAGCTCTTGGGCGGCCAGGGTGAAACTGGCCAGCCGCGCCACGGCTTCGAATTCCAGTAGAGCCGTCATCGACGGTATCAGCCGCCGATAGCCCTTGACCTTTTTATCGATATCGCTGGGTTGCATAGGTGTGTTCCAACGCCGTGCCTGGTGGCTCAAGCCACCGAAGGTTCTCTTGCGGGTTCAGAAAGCACAGGATACGACAGGTTGTGGCCCAGCAGTGCCCGGTACAGTTCGCCGTCGCCCAATATGCCCAGGACGGTACCGGCCTCGTCCTGCACGATCAGCGGATGGCCCGTTTCGTAGCGAATCTGCAGGGCGTCGCGCATGGTGGTCGTTGGTGGCACGCAAGTCGGTTGCCGCGCCAAGGTTTCGATTCGTTCGGTCGGATTCCATGATTGGACGTGCGCGGGCGTGGCGCCTTTTCGAACGCTGGTCAAATGACGCGGCGGATTCACCACCATCCACAGGTTTTGAACCGTATCCAGGCAATATTCGTCGCGGGCGAAAACGCACCGGTCCAGCGGAGTCATCAAGCTTTTCGCGCACAGCACATTCAACGGATTGGTGTGGGCGACGAATGTTACGCACGTAATCGTCGGCCGGGTTCAGTACGATCTCTTCGGGCTTGCTGTACTGGATGATCTTGCCGTCTTTCATGATGGCGATGCACGTGCCCAGCTTCAGGGCTTCGTCCAGGTCATGGCTGACGAAGACGATGGTCTTGTGCAGCTTGCGCTGCAGATCGAGCAATTCATCTTGCAGGCCTTGGCGAATCAGCGGGTCAAGGGCGCAGAAGGGCTCATCCATCAGCAGGATATCGGCGTCCATTGCCAAGGCGCGGCCCTGCATTTCCAGGCCAAAGCTGATGTTCTCGCGCACCGTCAGCCAGGGCATCAGGGCGAACTTCTGGAACACCATGGCGATGCGCTGGGTGCGCATCATCTTCAGTTCGGCAGGGGTGCAGGACGCGATGTCGATCTGCCGGCCTTCGTGTTCGACGAACAGCTTGCCACGGCTGACGGTGTTCAGCCCGTTGATGCAACGCAGCAGGCTGGATTTGCCGGAACCGGACAGCCCCATGAGCACGCAGATCTCACCTTTGTTGATCTCCAGGTTGGCTTTCTCCACGCCGACGATCAAACCGGTTTTCTGAAGAATCTCCGGACGCGAAAAGCCTTGGTCGAGCAAATCCAGGGCAGGCTTCGGACGGGCAGCGAAGATGACGTCGACGTTTTCAAAACGGATGATGCTCAGTGGAAGCGTCTCTTGTGTAATCCACATATCACTGATCCGGCTGATGGATAGAAACCGCTTGCCAGCAACCGCCCGGGCGCAGCTTTGCGTACCAGGTTTGCAGGCAACACAAAGCGACTGCGCGAGGCGTCGCGTGAGCAGTTATCGAAGGTTGGGCAGGGGATGAGTAACAGAAGAAGCGTGTGACAGCGCCAGTCGCCCCGGCATTCTTTGGCCGGGTGTCGAGAGGGTTTCAGAAGCGTGCACTGCAAGATTCATAATGGCGGCTCGTTGTTGTTTTGGTTTGGAGTCCGTTGCCTGTGGAAGATAGTTATCCAGGTGCTTTTGGCTGACAAACCATTTTATGTCAGCACTTCATGAGTTTTTGTCATCAATGACTCACCCTTTCAGGGGCGAGAAAGTCAATCAAATGTACTTAGGTGTACATTTGGTAGTCGTCCGAGTACATTCGCGTTACGCATTTTTGAAGAAGGTAAGCAAGATGCCCCAGGTAGGGAAGGCACGTGGCAAGGCTCAGGACGCTGGCTGGCGGGGCTCGCCGGAGGGCTGGCTGGAAGCGGCCTACGAAGCCTTGAAGGAGTCGGGCATCGATGCCGTTCGGGTCATGCCGCTGGCCAAGCGGCTGGGCTTGTCACGCACCAGCTTCTACTGGTTTTTTGAGGACCGTGAACAGTTGCTCGCCGCCTTGCTTTCTCGCTGGCGGGAGACCAATACGGGGGGCTTGATCCGGCAAAGTGAAAGCTATGCGGAAAGCATCTCCGAGGCGATCCTGAATGTGTTCGAGTGCTGGCTCAACCCGCAACTGTTCGACTCGCAATTCGAGTTCGCAGTGCGCAGCTGGGCGCTTCAGTCAGCTGAAGTGGCTCAGGAAGTCGCTACCGTAGACGAGCAGCGCATGAATGCCCTGGCGAGCATGTTCAAGCGCTTCGGCTATGACAGCCAGGGCGCTGATGCGCGAGCCAGAACGATTTATTTGACCCAGATCGGCTACATCACCATGAACACGACTGAGTTGATCACTGTGCGCTTCCAACGCATTCCTCATTACGTGAGCATCTTCACTGGCAAAGTCCCCAAGTCGCGTGAGTTGGATCGTTTCTATGGGAAGTTCGGCTATGCCGAAAAAGAACCCGGGGTCTTTGTTCCCCTAACGGACACCTTCGAAGGCAACGCCGATGATCAATGAGACCGTGGGCATCATTGGCGGAACCGGCTGGTTGGGCGGCGCGATCGCCAAGGCGGTCTTGGCGAAGGGACTGGGAGCGGCGGGAAGCCTGGTTATTTCCAATCGTTCAGGAAACCACCCATTGGCGCAACAAGGCGCTTGCCTGGTCACAGATAACCAGGACCTGGTGGATCGCAGCGACGTAGTCATCATCGCGGTTCGCCCCGAGCATTTCGCCGGCCTGAACATCAATGCGACGGGCAAAACGGTGATCTCCTTGATGGCCGGGGTCACGGTGCAGTCGATTGCTGCACAGACCTTGGCTTCGGCGGTCGTACGGGCGATGCCCAATGCGGCGGTGGACATCGAGCAGTCCTTTACGCCCTGGTATTGTTCGCACGGGGTAGCGGCGACAACGAAAAGCCTCGTGCAGCGATTGTTTGAATGTGTGGGCACTGCTGCCGAGGTCCAGGAAGAGGACTTCATCGATTACCTCTCTGCACTCTCAGGCACCGGCCCGGCCTTTCCGGCCTTGTTGATGACGGCGCTGGCCAATCAGGCGATGCTGGCCGGCATACCGAGAGACATCGCGCAGCTTGCCGCGCAAAATGTCGTGGTCAACAGCAGCCAACTACTGGCGAGCCGTGACGCCCAGCAGATGATCGACGCCTTGGTGGCCTACCGTGGTGTAACAGCCGCTGCCTTGCAGACGATGAGCCAGGGGCATTTCGAAGAGCAGATTGGAAGGGCGTTGCAGGCAGGTGCCGCCGTTGCTCGCAAAGGGCTTCAAGCGGGATAACTGAACCACCGCCATCGCGAGCAAGCTCGCTCCCACACTGAATCTTCAGCAGACCCCAAATTCATATCCAACACAGAACCCCTGTGGGAGCGAGCCTGCTCGCGATGAGGCCAGCACATTCAGCATCTTCATCGACTGTGATACCGCTTTCGCGAGCAAGCCCGCTCCCACAGGAGAAGCGCGTTCACTTCAAACCAGGCATGCCGAGCCTAGGCGAGGCACCGAGTGGTGGGGCATGAGCGTTTTGCTTACTTTTGCGCTTCTCAAAAGTGAGCCGCTGTAAGAGCGCAACCCTAAGCAGCCGTTACCGCAGCAACGGATATTCACCCCCATCCCCAGATAAAAAACCAAAAAAACGGCACTCCTCCAGAAACGAAAAGCGCCGCTCTCCTTAACCCAACACCACGCCCTATTCAGCCTTGAAGCAATACACCGCCAGCTTGTTCCCATCCAGATCCCGAGCATAAGCAGCGTAGGCATTGTCCGCCCAACCACGCGGCCCAGGCAGGCCTTCGCATACGCCACCGTTTGCCAACGCGGCAGTATGGAACGCCAGAACCGCTGCGCGGTTCGGTGCCTCGAAGCTCACCGTGACACCGTTGCCGATGGTCGCCGGACTGCCATTGGCCGGGTTGAGTACAAAAAACGAAGGCTTATCGACACCCCAGATGGAACCGGCATCGTTGAGATCGGCAACACGCTTGAGGCCAATCTCTTTCAAGGTGGCGTCATAAAACGCGCGTGCTTTTGCCAGGTTGTTGGTGCCGACGGTGACATGGGTAAAAACAGACATCTTGATTTCCTTTCTATGGGGTAACCGGATTTTCGAGCGAACTTCAGAAATGAATGACGGTGCGAATGCTTTGCCCGGTGTGCATCAACTCGAATGCCTCGTTGATTTCTTCCAGGGGCATGTTGTGGGTGATGAAGGTTTCCAGCGGGATTTCCCCACGGCGGGCCTTCTCCACATAACTGGGTAGCTCGGTGCGGCCTTTTACGCCGCCGAAGGCACTGCCGCGCCACACGCGACCGGTGACCAGCTGGAAGGGGCGGGTGCTGATTTCCTGGCCGGCGCCGGCAACACCGATGATGATCGACTCGCCCCAACCCTTGTGACAGCACTCCAATGCCGCGCGCATCAGTTGCACATTGCCGACGCACTCGAAGGAGTAATCGACGCCACCGTCGGTGAGTTCGACGATGACGTCCTGGATGGGCCGGTCATCGTCCTTGGGATTGATGAAGTCCGTCGCGCCCAATGACAAGGCAACATCGCGTTTGGCTGGATTGATATCGATGGCGATGATGCGACCGGCGTTGGCCATTTTTGCGCCGATGATCGCGGCGAGACCGATACCGCCCAGCCCAAAAATCGCGACGCTAGCGCCAGCCTCTACCTTGGCGGTGTTGAGTACCGCGCCAATGCCCGTGGTCACCCCACAGCCGAGCAGGCAAACCTGATCCAGCGGAGCCTCCTTTGGAATCTTCGCCAGGGAAATTTCCGGCAGCACGGTGTACTCGGAAAAAGTCGAGCAACCCATGTAGTGGAACAGTGGCTTGCCTTCGTAGGAAAAACGCGAGGTGCCGTCGGGCATCAGGCCCTTGCCCTGGGTCGCCCTGACGGCCTGGCAGAGGTTGGTCTTGCCGGAGAGGCAGAATTTGCACTGCCGACATTCCGCGGTATAGAGCGGAATCACATGGTCGCCGACTTGCAGCGAAGTCACGCCTTCGCCGATGGCTTCGACCACACCACCGCCTTCGTGCCCCAGCACAGTGGGAAAAATGCCTTCGGGATCGCTTCCCGAAAGGGTGAAGGCGTCGGTGTGGCAGACGCCAGTGGCGACGATGCGAACCCGTACTTCGCCAGCTTTGGGCGGGGCGACATCGATGGTGACCAGCTGCAGCGGTTCATTGGGGGCGAACGCGACAGCAGCCCTGGATTTCAAGGTCTGTGCTGACATGGGAGAGCCTCGTGCAATGTATGAAAATTGCCCCTGATGTTTGAAGTCAGGGGCATGACCTCAGATGTCTTTCAACAGCCGCAGCGCATCGTAGATGGCGGCGTGGGTATTGCGCGCCGAGACCGCATCGCCGATCCGGAACAGCTGGAAGCGGCCTTCAGGGTTGGTCACGATGTTCTGGGTTTTGCCAGCGATCAGATTGTGCTGCTCGACTGCGCCGTCATTGCTCGAATGGGGTCGCAGATCGAAGTACAAATCGTCCAGGGGAAGGGTGCCGTGGTTGATCACGACTTGATCGACCACTCGCTGTTTATGCACCTGGCCATAATCGCTGCCGAAGTTGGCAACCAACTGCCCGTCGCGCTTCTCTACGGAATCGACCCGATACGTGACGGTAAAGGTGACGTCCAGGTCCTGCAGGCTGCGCATGTAAGGCACCAGGTTCATCGCCATCACCTCCGGCGAAAACGACCGGTCAGGCGTGACGATCTCCAGTTTTGCACCGCTGTTGGCGATGACCTCCGCTGCTTGTAGCGCCGCATGGTCGCCCGCGTCGTCAAAGATCAGCACGTTCTGGCCGGGCTTGACGTCGCCGGAAATGATGTCCCAGGTCGACACCACCAAATCGTTACCCTGTTTGAGCACTTCGGTGTGCGGCAAGCCACCCGTGGCAACGATCACCACATCCGGTTCTTCAGCCAGCACCGTCTCGGCCTCGGCCCACGTATTGAAGTGGAACTTCACACCCAGGCGTTCGCATTGCGCCATGCGCCAGTCGATGATGCTGATCATCTCGCGGCGCCGTTCGCTGAGCGCAGTCAATCGGATCTGCCCGCCGGGCTGGTCGGCGACTTCGAACACCGTGACGTCGTGGCCACGTTCACCGGCGACCCGCGCCGCCTCCAGACCCGCGGGGCCGGTCCCGATCACCACCACCTTGCGCTTGGCCGGCGCCTTGGGAATTTCGTGGGGCATGGTGGTTTCACGCCCGGTTGCGGCGTTGTGGATGCAATACGCGGCACCGCCTTGATAGATGCGGTCCAGGCAATAGTTGGCCCCTACGCAGGGGCGAATGTCTTCTTCGCGCTTTTCGATGATCTTGCGCACGATGTGCGGATCGGTCATGTGCGCCCGGGTCATGCCGATCATGTCTACCTTGCCGGAGGCAATGGCGTGTCGAGCCGTGGCGACGTCCGGGATCTTGGCTGCATGGAAAGTAGGGAAGCCGGTGGCCGAGCGGATCTCGCCGGCAAAATCCAGGTGCGGAGAGTTGCGCATGCCCTGGATCGGAATCACATCGGTCAGGCCGGCATCGGTATCAATGTGCCCGCGTACGACGTTGAGGAAGTCGACCAGTCCGCTGTCCTTGAGCATGTGAGAAATCTGCATGCCGTCCTTCGCACCGAAGCCACCGGGCAGGTCTTCATCGCCGGTGTAGCGCACCCCGAGCAGGAAGTCTTCGCCGCAGCGTTGGCGGATACCGCGCAGGACGTCAAAGGTGAAGCGCAGTCGGTTTTCCAGCGAGCCGCCGTACGGGCCGTCGAGGTCGTTGGTCAATGGCGACCAGAACTGATCCATGAGGTGACCGTAAGCCTGCAACTCCAGACCATCGAGGCCCGCCGCCTTCATGCGTTCGGCGGCATCCACGTAGTCCTTGATGATTCGATCGATGTCCCAGTCTTCCATCTTTTTCGGAAAGGCCCGGTGGGACGCTTCACGGCGATGAGAAGGCGATACGACCGGGAGCCAGTCAGCCTTGTCCCAGCGCGTGCGCCTTCCCAAGTGGGTCAACTGAATCATCACCGCCGCGCCGTGTTCGTGGCATTCGTCGGTCAGATCCTTCATCCATTTGACCACCTCATCCTTATACGCCAGCACGTTGTTGAACACCGGCGGGCTGTCGCGGGATACAGCGGCGGAGCCTGCGGTCATGGTCAGCGCCACACCGGCCTTCGCGCGCTCAACGTGATAAGCGCGGTACAGATCCTTTGGCATGCCGTCGACAGGATAGGCGGGCTCATGGGAGGTGGTCATGATCCGGTTTTTGAGAGTCAGGTGCTTGATCTTATAGGGCTGCAGCAGGGGATCGCTGGACATGGTGTTGCGCTCCGGGAACAGAACATCAGGCTTGGTTTGACATAACGGTATGTCGAATGTTCATGTGTGTCAATGCATGAGACATAGGTGTACATTTTTCTTGCGTGGTGGAAAATCCAGGATTACCATCCAGTCGAAACAGGGGTGGTCCGGCTCGTGCGGCCGGTCATCACGCATCGATCCAAAGTGCAAGGGGGCTATGCCAGGAACTATGAAAGTGCTCGTTGCGGTAAAGCGTGCCATCGACCCGAATGTGAAAGTCCGGGTGAAAGCCGACGGTTCGGACGTCGAGCTCAATGGCGTGAAGATGGCGTTGAATCCGTTCTGCGAAATCGCGGTGGAAGAGGCGATTCGCCTCAAGGAGAAGGGGCTGGCATCCGAAGTGGTGGTGGTTTCGGTGGGAACTTCGGCCACGCAGGAACAACTGCGCACGGCATTGGCGCTCGGTGCGGATCGGGCGCTGCTGGTCGAGACGAGTGCGGTACTCGAGCCGCTCAATGTCGCCAAGTACCTGAGCAAAGTGATCGATCAGGAAAAGCCGCAATTGATCCTGTTCGGCAAGCAGGCGATCGACCAGGAGAACAACCAGGTCGGGCAAATGGTCGCGCAGTTGATCGGCAGCGGTCAGGCCACTTACGCCTCAGCCGTCAATCATGTCGATGGGCAATGGGTCGTCGAGCGTGAGGTCGACGGTGGCAGCCAGGTGGTCGCCCTCACAATGCCGGCCGTGGTGACCTGCGACTTGCGCCTGAACCAACCGCGCTACGCCTCTTTGCCGAACATCATGAAAGCCAAGAAAAAACCGCTTGAAACCATTGCCGCTGACACCTTGGGCGTGAGCGTGAAGGAACACGCTCGATTATTAGGGGTTGTCCCGCCTGCGGTGCGCAAAGCGGGGATCAACGTCGGTTCGGTGGCCGAGCTGGTGGATAAATTGAAAAACGTATCGGGGGTGATTTGATGCGCACATTGGTGCTCGCCGAGCACAGTGCAGGTCAGCTTACGGCAGGTACGTGGAGTGCCGTGACTGCCGCCATCGAGCTGGGTGCTGAAACGGACTTGCTGGTGATGGGCGGGCCGGACGCGTCGGCAGTGGCGCAACAGGCGGCGCTGACCCAGGGCCTGGATCGGGTGCTGCTCGCACAAGGGGCGATGTTCGAAAACGTCTTGGCTGAAAATGCCCAACCGCTGATCGCTTCAATGGTGGCCGAGGGGTATACGCATGTCATTGCAGACGCCAGCAGCATGGGCCGCAATGTGCTGCCACGGGTCGCGGCCAGCCTGGATGTCGGCATGCTTTCCGATGTCACCCACATCGTTTCGACGGACACTTTCCAGCGGCCCATTTATGCCGGCAATGCCATCGCCACGGTGCAGTCCCTCGATCCGATTAAGTTGCTCACGGTCCGCGCCTCGGCGTTCGCCCAGGCCTTGTCCCATGATCATCGTTGCGAAGTGGTGGCGGTGGAGGGCGGGCAAAGCGCAAGCAACGTGCGTTTCGTGAGCGAACAACTGACGGCCAGCGAAAGACCCGATTTGTCGAGCGCCCGCGTCGTTGTTTCCGGTGGCCGAGGGATGCAGAGCAAAGAGAATTTCGCCCTGATCGAGCGGGTGGCGGACAAGCTTGGCGGTGCCGTAGGCGCATCGCGCGCCGCGGTGGATTCGGGTTTCGCCCCCAACGATTTGCAGGTCGGCCAGACGGGGAAAATCGTCGCGCCAGAACTTTACATCGCTGCGGGTATCAGTGGCGCCATTCAACATTTGGCGGGCATGAGTGGTTCAAAGGTCATCGTTGCGATCAACCAGGACGCTGAAGCGCCGATTGCCCAGGTGGCGGATTACATGTTGGTGGCGGATTTGTTCGAGGCATTGCCGGCACTCGAAAAAGCATTGTGAGTTGAGTTGATCATTCAATTCCAGATAGACACATCAGCTCCGCCAAATGGCGGAGGAGGGCCGAACGACCGGAATACATGAAGGGTTTTCGCACAACTAAAACTTATCCATGCATAACATTAAATCCCTCGAGGAGTGTAGTGGCACTCTGCCTTGATGAGGGAACGTTAATTCTTCTGCTGCCCTGCCAATAACTATTAATACAGTACGCGGAGATGCACCATGATTACGTTATCCAGTAAAGCTTGTATCGGCTGGCTTGCAGGCCTGGCGATGGCCGCCGGCAGCCTGATGGCCCACGCCGAGGAACCCACGCCTATCCGTATCGGATGGGTGAACTGGTCGGATACGGAAATCGCTGTAAAGCTGGCAGATACGGCATTGCGCGACCATTTGAAACAACCGGTCAAATTGGTACTCGCCGATATTGGTATTCAGTTCCAGGCCCTGGCTAACGGTAATATCGACCTGATCCCGATGGTCTGGCTGCCGAGCACTCACAAGGCGTTCTACGACAAATACAAAGACAAGCTCGAAGACCTCGGCGTGCTGTATGAAGGTCGGATCGGTATGGCCGTGCCAACGTCCATTCCCACCAGCGAGATCGCCAGTGTCGAAGACCTTAACAAGCCTGAAGTGCGGGAAAAGCTTGGCGGCAAGATCCTGACATCGGAAGTGGGCAATGGCCAATACAAACTGACGGAAAAGGCTATTCAAGAATACAAGCTCGATGGCTATAAAATGGTCGCCTCTTCAGAGTCCGGGATGTTGAGCGAGCTGGATCGCAACCTCAAGCGTGACAAATGGTCGTTGATCAACGCCTGGAGCCCGCACTGGATGTTCGCCAAGTGGCCGCTGCGCTACCTGGACGATCCGAAGCAGATTTTCGGTGGCGCCGAGCAAATCCACGCGGTTGCGCGCAAAGGCTTCAGTGCCGAACATCCCGATGTCGCCCGGTTCTTCGCCAACTTCAAGATTCCCAAGGCTGACCTTGAGAAGTTGATGTCGTCCGCCCGTGACAGTTCGGCAGACAAGGTTGTTGCAGAGTACTACGCCGCCAACAAGCCTCGCTTCGAAACGATGTTCGGCAGCCAGACCGCTTCCGCGACACCGTCCCGATAATGGCCGTTGCCATCCGATAGTTGTGTTGCCGTCCGATGCCTTTCGTGAGGGGCATCGGCTGCATCGAACGAACATTCAGGCGATACCCTTGAAGACCACAGCCTATCGTCGCTTTACCCTTGATGAAGCGGTCGACTGGGTGAAGCATCTCTGCGAATCGAAGGGCTGCTCACCCGCGGTTGTCCACTCATTGGCCCAGGCCACCGTTGCTGCGCAAGCGCGCGGTAACCTGGCCGTGGGATTTCTGTATCTCGCCGATTACTTGCCGGGCTTTTCCTCTGGACGCATCAATCCACGTGCCGAGCCATGCATCACCTCCGCCGGTGCGATTATTCTCAAATCTGATGCCCCAGGCGGAATTGCCCGGCTTGGCGTAGATCGGTGTTTCGATTCGCTGTGCCATGCCGCACACACCAATGGTATGGCCACGCTGAGCCAGTGCAACAGTTTCACCAGCGGTGAACTGGGCGAACACGGCATCCGTAACGAACTGCGCATCGACGACTACCCGGTCGGACGTTACGTGGTACAGGCTGACTCACCGCTCCTCTAGGCTTCGCCGCCGCATCCTGGCATGGGCTCGATCGTGTCGCATGCGTAGCCAATGATGCGCGGCTGCTGCCGCACCAATCCAGGTGTCTGGCGCAACGTGCCAACCCCAGCCTCGCCCGCACCGGTGGTGCTAATGAAGACCGCAGCGGTGACATCTTGGGTAGCAATAGGCGCGAATTACAAATATGCAGCCGATGATAATTCTACCGAGGCGTCAGGAATCGCTGGATAAGTTTGTGTATTTGTTGAGACGCTATGGTCGGGCTCAATGCTCGCGTCGATCACGGGTTGGTAATGCCGAGCTTCTGCGCCACTTTCAGGCACAGTCTTGCACTCAGCTTTTGAAACCGTGACCCCAAGCGACGATTAGTTCAGCGTGTTGTTAATTGTGGCGTTAGGAATACTCTTTATGGTCAGTTCCAGTTCATCCCAGTCGATGCAAGACTTCAGTCAAAACTTGCGCCTTCTCTGCGGATATTATAAGTCGGTGGCGAAGGTGTGCCGCTCCCTTGATATCAACCGCCAGCAGTTCAACAAATACTTGGGAGCGCAAGCGACTCCCTCGTCCTTTACCCTGCGCAAGATCTGCGCTTTTTTTGGGGTGGATGAGGAGGAAATATTCTCCGAGCATGAATCTTTCCGCGCTCTGCTCAACAGGCAACGCACGACGCGAGAGCCGGACAGTGCGGTACCAGCCGATTTTTTCCCGAGCTCCGCGCAGGCGTTGTCGAAATACCAGGGTTACTACTTTGTCTATCTGATGTCGCCTTCCGCGCCGGGGGAGGTGATCAAGTCGATTACCCGCTTGACCCGCTCCGGCGAAAAGATCCTGAGTAAAACCTACGAGCGGATGAGGCTGGGCGATGACCAGCTGAACAGTTTCGGCATCAATAAATATCGTGGGTTCTACTTTGCCTCATCGGATCTGATTTACATCGTCGAGCGCGAGTACCTCTCGTCCCGGGGCTATATCTGGTCAGCGCTTTATCCCTCCTACCGCAGTCGTTTCCGTTTTCTCAACGGCTTGGTACTCGGCGTTTCGGGTGACAATTTCCGCCGTCCTTTTGGTGCCCATATTGTATTTGAGCACCTAGGTGAGTCGATCGACCTGCGTAACGCTCTCACCAGTTGCAGCTGTTTTCCGATTGATGCCCCTGAGATTCCCGACGAGGTGAGGTCGCGGCTGCTGGTACATCCATCAGAAGGTGAGTTCAACCTCGTCCCTCCGCTGTTTTAGTCTTTTTTTAAAATTGACGCCAGGTGACGCTTTTGGGCGTCACCTGGCGTTTTTTTCTTCGTGCTCGCGAAATTGAGCTGGCTGTGCGGCAGATCAATAATGCCGTACACCGCTCAATAGTCAGTTTCGTTAACGGTCAATCACATCATTCATTCCAGTTCAATGAGTGCCTGTTTCTACAAGTGATCCGCTGCGCCCACCATAAAAATAAGAGGAACACCGATGAAGTTAAAAAGAACATTAATGGCGGGGTTGATGGCGTTGTCCGTTACTGCGCCGTTGACCAGTGGTTTGGTGTATGCGGCAAACAATACCTTGGTTGTCGCTGATCGAGCCTCTTTCAAGGATTGGGATCCAGCCTCGGCTTTTTCGGAGGAAGTGCGGGTGCTGGGCAATATCTACGAGACACTAGTGGTATATAACGCGCCAGGCAGTGCTGAGGAGTTTTCCCCCGGGCTCGCCACGTCCTGGGAAAGCAGCGACAACGGCAAGACCTGGACCTTCAAGCTGCGGCACGGCGTTAAATTTCATGACGGTTCGGCCTTTAATGCCGCAGCGGTCAAAAAGTCCATTGATTACGTCAAGCAGCTGAAACAGGGCGCTGCATTTGTATGGAACGGTCTGGATACTGTCGAGGCCCTCGCTGACGATACGGTAGTGCTCAAGTTCAAGAGTCCCACTCCGGCCAATCTGATCGCGGCAGGTCAGTATGCCGCTTACATCATTGCCCCGGCGGCGGTGGAGAAAGGGCATGACTGGATGATGGCTCCCAACGCCATCGGTACTGGTCCCTACAAACTTGGGCAGGTCGAACAGGGCCAGCAAGTGGTGCTTGAGCGATTCGATGGCTACTGGGGCGGTTGGAAAGAAGGGCAATTTGATCGGGTCATCGTGAAGGTCGTGTCCGAAGCCTCCACCCGTACCCAGATGATCAAAAATGGCGAGGCCGGTGTCGCCTGGGATATCCCTCTTGATCAGCTCAAGGTGTTGGGAGAGGACCCCTCCATCAAGGTGAGCACCGCGCCTTCGTGGAAGAACTTCCAATTTTTGATCAATACCCAGAAGTACCCTACGAACAACCTGGCATTTCGTCAGGCGCTGCAGTACCTCTGGGACTATGAAAGTGTCACCAAAGATATTTTGCATGGCTACGGCAGCGTTCCCAAGGGGCCTTTGCCCACCAGTATCTGGGGGCATGCCAGCGTGACTATGGCCTCTTACGATCTGGATAAAGCCCGACAATTGTTGGAAGCCTCCGGTGTACCTAAGCAGGACTGGAAGGTCTCGATGCAGTACATCAGTGGCATCTATGCAAACGCTGCTGAACTATTCCAGGCGACGGCGTCTCAGGTTGGCGTTGAGGTGGAGTTACTCCCCGGCGAGTGGGGTGTGATCTGGGATAAGGCAAAGAAGCTGGATACCGCTCCCAACATGCAATCCATGGCTTGGTGGCCGACGTATCCGACACCCAGCGATTGGCTTTTCAGTGAGTTCCATACAGAGAAAACCACGCTATTCAATCTGTCTCACTACAGCAACCCAAGCTTTGATCAGTTGATCGAAGAGGCGGCGGCGCTAGAAGGCAGTGATCGGGCCCAATCCACTGAAAAGTACGTGCAGGCCCAGCAGCTACTGTCCAAGGACGCTCCTGCGATCTGGTACGCCGACGTGCAGCAGATACGTGTCTCCCGCAAAGACATCAAGGGTATGGAAAAGAGCCTGAATCCTGCTTATGAGGCGATTCTCTACTACGACTTGAATCGCTGAATGCTGAGTCGTCCTTGATGAAGTGGTACGTGTAATACCTGATTTGCCATGTAAATCGATAACCGGGCAGTTAGTTAATTTGCCGGGTCATTCCCTCAAGGGTTAATCCGCTTTTGGGGTTTTTATGTAGGGCGTAAGAAGTCAGGGTCAAGTTTTTTAGCCACAAGGGGTATTCCAAATGGCGAAGTATATAGCTCAGCGATTGATAGTGATGTTCTTCATTCTTTTGGGAGTGTTGACCATCACCTTCGTTCTGAGCCGAGCTCTTCCGGGTTCCCCGGTAGAAATGATGCTGGGGAACCACCCCACGGTTGAGCAGATTGCCGTCGCACGGGAAAAACTGGGGTTGGATAAGCCTCTGCCGATCCAATACTTCAATTACATCGGCGATCTTCTGCGAGGTGATTTTGGCACTAGTCTGCGCAGCGGGCGGCCGGTGGTGGAGGAAGTGGTCAGGCGGGTTGGCGCGACTTTTGAGCTGACATTCCTGGCGATGTTCTGGGTGGTGGTGCTGGGGGTGCCGATCGGTGTCATCTCAGCGGCGCGGCAGAACTCATTGGTCGACAATGTGGCACGAGCGGGGTCCATCGCCGGGACGGCGTTTCCAGTTTTCATCCTGGCCATGGGCTTGCAGTTGCTGTTCTACGGCAAGCTCAACTGGTTGCCCCTGCAAGGACGTATCGATGCTTCCATTCTTCTCGATAGCCCTTTTGAGCGTGTGACAGGCTTTTACCTGATCGACACTCTGCTGGCCGGTAATTTCGTAGCACTGTGGAGCGCCATCAAACACCTGACGCTACCCGTGCTTACCCTGGTCGTCGTGACCTTGGCCACTGTCACCCGGATCACCCGAAACATGATGGTGGAGGTGCTATCCGAGGAGTACATCCGTACGGCCGTTTCTTACGGTGTACCCAAGTGGCGTATCCATTACGCCTATGCCCTGAAGGCGACAATGATTCCGCTCCTGACAGTGGTGGGCCTGACCTTCGGTTACCTGCTCGGTGGTGCGGTAGTCGTTGAGTTCGTTTTCGATTGGCCCGGCCTGGGCGGCTTCGTGGTGTTTTCGATTGCCCAGAATGATTTCCCCGCTGTGATGGGAGCCACCCTGGTGCTGGCCACGACGTATCTGTCGATCAACCTGATCGTTGATCTCTTGTATCACCTTGTTGATCCGAGGTTGCGAGTCCAATGAGTATCCAAGACGTATCCCTGTCCATGCCCTCGCGAGCCCCATCATGGCGTATCAAGGCCCTGGCGTTTGCCTGCGATAACAAGTTGTTTGTGTTCGGCGCGCTGTTATTGCTGCTGATAATCCTGGCGGCAGTCTTCGCCCCCTGGCTTGCACCTTATGAACCGAACAAGATTGTCTTTTCCCAGAAATTGCTGGCACCCAACTGGGCACACTGGATGGGCACCGACGAGTTTGGTCGCGACATTCTTTCACGGGTGCTTTATGGCGCACGCACCTCGCTGATCATCGGAGTGAGCGTGACTCTGATTGCGATGCTGATCGGGATTCCGATTGGGCTTGTTTCCGGTTACTTCGGTGGTCGAGTGGATACACTGCTGATGCGACTCTCAGATGTGTTTCTGGCCTTTCCGCCGCTGTTGTTGCCGATCGCTATCACCGCTGCGCTGGGATCGGGATTGGCCAACGCCATGTTAGCGCTCGCTGTCTCCTGGTTTCCCTGGTACGCGAGGATCATGCGCGGTGCGGTAGTACGGGTTCGTTCAGAAACCTATATCCATGCCGCCCGTTCCATGGGCGTCAGTCACTGCCGTATCTTGCTTCGCCATGTACTGCCCAATGCCACCACGCCTGTGATCGTGCAGGGCTCCATGGACTTTGGTTACACCATTCTCGCCGCTGCCTCGCTGAGCTTTATCGGGCTGGGGGCCAAACCGCCCATGATCGAATGGGGGCTGATGGCCGCAGCGTCGCGCTCGCAGTTGCTCGAGAATCCCTGGACGGTGCTGTTTCCCGGAGTGGCGATTTTTGTCCTGGTGCTGGCCGTCAACCTGGTGGGTGACGGGCTGCGCGATGTGCTCGATCCAAAGAAGGGGACGCGCTGATGATCGACGAATCCTTGCAATATTCTGCTATCGAGCGTCTCGCCGCTTCGAATAACGACGCAGCTCAAGACCTGGTGCTGGAAGTGGAAGGGCTGACGGTGTCTTTCCCTGGTTTGTTCAAGACCGTAAAGGCCGTACGCGGCATCGACCTCAAGGTAAGGCGCGGCGAGATCCTCGGGTTGGTGGGGGAGTCGGGCTCGGGCAAGTCTATGACGGCCATGTCCTGCCTTGGATTGATGCCTGAGGCCGCTCGGCTGGGAGGCAGTGTCAGGGTCGCCGGACAGCAGGTCAACGGCGCGTCGGCGTCGCAGCTGGCGGTTTTGCGTGGCGGTGGCGCGGCGATGATCTTCCAGAATCCGATGAAGGCGCTCAACCCGTTCTTCACCATCGGGCGGCAGATGTTCGATGTCATCGGCTGCCATCGGCAACTGAGTAAGGCACAAATCCGCGCCGAGGCGCTGAGCTCGCTGGAAGCGGTGAGCATGCCCGACCCCCCTCTGGCGCTGGCCAAGTACCCGCACCAGATGTCTGGCGGTCAGTTGCAGCGCGTGGTGATTGCCATGGCGCTGGCCTGTCGGCCGAAACTGCTGATCGCCGATGAGCCGACCACGGCGCTGGACGTCACCGTGCAGGCGCAGATTATCGCCCTGCTGCGCAAGCTGGCACGGGAGCAGGACCTGGCGATTCTGTTTATCACCCACAACCTGGGGGTAGTGGCTTCGCTCTGTGACCGGGTGGCGGTGATGTATGCCGGCGAAGTGGTGGAGTGTGGTCCGGTGGGCCAGGTGTTCAAGCGACCTGCACACCCCTACACCCTGAAGTTGATGGGCACCGTGCCCAAGTTGGGGCAGGGACCCCAGACCCTGGGCTTCATCCCGGGGCAGGTGCCGAACATGGCGGCTCCCCCGGCTGGCTGTGCCTTCAACCCACGTTGTGAACGCGCCACGGGACGCTGCGTTCACGCTGCGCCGAGGGTGGAAATCGGCGAGGGACACTGGGCCGCTTGCCACAACACGTTAGTCAAGGTGTGAGGCTTCTTTGAAAGGTAAACGGCTATGAATAACAACAAACAGCCCGCACTGCTGAGCGTCAATCAGCTGCACAAGACCTACGCCAGCCGCGACGGCCTGGTGACCGCCATCGACCATATCAGCCTGGAGGTGCAGGTCGGTGAGACGGTCGCGCTGGTGGGGGAATCCGGTTGTGGCAAAAGTACGGTGGCCGCGACCTTGCTCGGTCTGCTGCCAGCCGATAGTGGGCAAATTCTGGTCGAAGGTCGGCCGCTGCCCACTGATGCCAGGGAGCGGGGCAGGAGCTTGAGTATGGTGTTCCAGAATCCCTACGCCTCGCTGAACCCAAAAATGACGATTAAGGCGATTGTTGCCGAGCCGCTGAAGGTTGCCTTTGGTTTGCGCGGTAGCGCCTTGCACGCGCGCATTCTCACGCTGCTGGGAAATGTGGGGATGGGCGAGGAGCACATGGAGCGCTATCCCCATGAATTCTCCGGTGGCCAGTTGCAGCGTATCGCTATCGCCCGGGCTCTGGCGCTGGAGTCAAAACTGCTGATCCTCGATGAGCCTACGGCGGCGCTCGACGTGTCGGTCCAGGCCCAGGTGCTGCAACTGCTCAAGACGCTGCAGACCGACAATGGCCTGAGCTACCTGTTCATCAGCCACGACCTTGCGACGGTCGAGTATCTGGCGCAGCAGGTGCTGGTGATGTACTTGGGGCGCATCGTCGAGGCCGGGCCTGTGGAGCAGGTGTTTGGCCGACCGCGTCATCCCTACACGCGTGCGCTGCTCAATTCAGTGCCCTCCATCGACCCGGAGCGCCGTGACCAGTTGCAAATCCTGAGTGGCGAGATCCCCAGCCCCTTGAACCGGCCTGCCGGGTGTCACTTCGCGCCCCGTTGCCCGCGGGCCAGTGAGCGTTGTCGCCGAGAGGTGCCAGCCGAGACCCAGGATCACGGCCACCGCTTTTCTTGCCACCACCCTCTGAACGATGAGAGCTGAACCCCTATGTACAATAAAAAAGACATGACCGCTCCCGGCATTGGTTATCAGGACCTAAGTTTGATGCAGGGCTATCCGCCGTCCCGGGAAAAGCAAGTCGGCCTGCATAATTGGGACAGTCCGCCCTATAACCGCTGGTCGTTCCAGCACATGAGCCAGTTGTTTCCGGTGGCCGCTATTCATCGCAGTCCTGGACCGGTCACCGAACTCGAGCGCAACGAACGCTCACTGGACGACGTACGTTTCCAGCGGGTCGACGGCGGACAAACCGATCTGGCGAGCTTCTTGATCGACAGCTACACCGATGGTTTTTTGGTGCTTCATCAAGGCAAGGTGGTTTCGGAGCAGTATTTCAACGGAATGCAGCCGCACACGTTGCATCTGTTGCAATCGGTATCCAAGACCGTCGTCGGTAGCCTGGTCGGCAGGTTGATCGGCCAGGGCAAAATCGATCCTCAAGCGCGTGTCAGCCACTATGTGCCCGAGCTTTCGGCAAGCGGTTATGGCGACGCTCGGGTACAGGATCTTCTGGATATGCGGTCGGGAGTGAGATTCAGGGAGGACTACACCGATCCGGATGCTGAATTCATCCAGTTGGATATCGCCTCGGGTTGGCGTGAACGGGGAGAGCGAGAGTCACCTGACAGCATTTATGGTTTGTTGAAGTCGCTAAGTAAAGACCGTGAACATGGCCAGTACTTTGAGTATCGCTCAGTGGATACCGACATGTTGGCCTGGGTCTGTGAGCGGGCCTGCGGCGAGCGGCTGCCCGTTTTACTGAGCCGGGAAATCTGGTCAAGACTGGGGGCAGAGCAAGACGCGAATATCACCCTCGATAGCGTTGGAACTGCATTGGCCGATGGCGGGATGAGCGCCACGCTGCGTGATCTGGCGCGCTTTGCCCAGATGTATCTGCAGGGTGGACGTTTCAACGGCCAGCAGATTGTTCCAGAGAAGTTTGTGCGTGCATGCGGACGTGGTTCCACACCGGCTTTTGAAGTCCTCTATGGCTTCTACGTCAAGAGCTTTCCTGGCGCGGCCTACAGTAATCAGTGCTGGGTATTGGACAGTGAACTAGGTACCTATTCGGCGCGTGGAGTATTTGGGCAGAGTATCTATTGGGATCCGGCTTCTGAAGTGGCAATCGTAAAACTTTCCAGTTGGCCGGATTTTATCAATCCAGAGTGGACGTTGAATACCTTCCGTGCTTGTTCCGCTGTGGTTGAAGAACTGCAACGCAGCTGACGCGGGAGTATGAATGACCGCGGCTTGTCAGACACCTCCTTGCCTTAATGAAGAGGTGCCATATACAGGCGCTGCATAGCTACACCCAGACCCTGCTGGCCGCCGGCGGCTGACCCTCCCGGCCCGCACCTGGACGCTGTTAACAGCCTTCGTCCTGGCGGGCCTTACCCCTTTTATCCAGACCGCGCTTTTGCCGTGGCCGGGATAGTTGTTGCCAAAAAAAATAAGACCTAGAGAAGAGATGGAGCGACCATGAACTTGAATACAACCCGGGCCTTGCGCTCATTGACCCCACTGGCGCTATTGGGCGCCCTTTCCAGCCCTGCGATGGCGATCCAGGTTACCGACAACCTCGATCTCGGCGGTGCTGTTCGGGCGCGTTGGGACTATGACCCGGATCGCGACATCCAGACGTTCAACTTCGACGCCGCGATCCTCAGCGCCAAGTACAACTCCGACACCTGGATTGGCGAGGCCAAGTACCGTTTCTACGGGCGAGCCTACCCTTACAAGTATACAAATAATGTCGGTGACGTTCAGTTCGCCGAGTTGGCGTGGATCGGCTACAAGTTCAACCCCGACCAGCAGGTCCAAGTCGGCCTGAACCAGCTGCCGTTCGGTTTGCAGCCCTACTTCGGCAGCACGTTCTATCAAACCCTGGGCAGCGTCATGGGACTGGAAGACATCGAAGAAGTTGGTGCCAAGTACATCCAGCAAAGCGGAGACTGGAATATTCAGGCCGGTTATTACCTGCGCCCGGCCTGGCAGGGCAAAGGCACCAGCAACGGTGAAACCTACTCCACCGTGGTCTCCGAAGCGGACAGCTATGTCACCGACGGCAGCAACAACCAGGAACGCAACACCGTGGTACTGCGGGTGGCCAAGGCGCTGGACCTTGGGCCGTGGAAGTCCGAAGTCGGGATCTCTGGCCTGACCTCGTCCCTGGAGAACCGCGACACCAACAACGATGGCCGGCGCAATGCCATGGCGGTGCACTACATCGGCAAAAACGGCCCGTGGGGCGTGCAACTGCAAGCCGCGCGGCAGCAGATGTCCCCGCGCAACCCCGGCACCGATGAACTGGTGACTTTCGGCGGTTACGACGGCACCTTCAACGTCGCCAGTCGCGGCAACTTATACGTGGCGGATGTGAGCTACGACGTCAGCGGCAAGTACCTGTTCGATCAGATCAGTGGTGTGAAGCTGTACGCCAACTACAGCGCCTTCGATAAATCCGCGGACGATTTCAAGACCTCGCAACGGATGATTTTCGGTACCTCGTTCTCCCTCAGCAAACTATGGATCGCCACGGAATGGTTGTACGGCAAGAATGATCCGGTCATCGGTGGCGGCAGCCTCACCCAGAGTCTGGGGGCCGGTGGTAGTAACCAGTGGGAAAACCAGTTGTACATGAACATCGGTTATTACTTCTGATCCGGTTTTTTTGGCAATAGCCCTAAAGTCCTTTTCGCGAGCGAGCTGGCTCCCACAGGTTTAGCGCATAACCTATGGGCGAGCCTGAATTGGTCAAGTAAGTCCGGTCACCGATTACGGTGTTTATGCCGCTTTTTGCTCCATGGCTATTGGCGACAGGAAGTTGTTGTAGCTGTGGAGCCTTGTGCGGTTGCCTGGGTATTTAATTTGGGTTTCTACACGGCCCTTGGTTTAACGAATCCTCTCTCAACTTCGAGGCATTAATCATGACGGATTTGCTTGCACAAAAAGATGTTAAAAATCACCTCCATCCTTATACGGATGCTCGACTTCATGAGGCGGATGGCCCCCTCATTATCGAGCGTGGAGAAGGAGTTCATGTTTATGATAATCAAAATAAGCGATACATCGAGGCGATGTCAGGGCTATGGAGTGTAGCGCTTGGTTTCAGCAACCAGCGGCTGATCGAGGCTGCCGAAAAGCAGCTACGTACACTGCCGTTCTATCATGTGTTTTCCGGCAAAGCACACCGTCCCAGCATCGAACTCGCCGAAAAATTGGTGGAGATGGCTCCGGTGCCGATGAGCAAAGTGTTTTTCACCAACTCCGGCTCTGAGGCAAACGACACGGTAGTTAAGCTTTTGTGGTACCGGAACAATGCTCTGGGGAAGCCCGCCAAGAAAAAGTTCATCAGTCGGCAGAACGCCTATCACGGTGTCACTACCGTAAGTGCGAGTCTCACTGGGCTGCCGGCAAATCAGCGCGGTTTTGACGTTCCCCTGCCGGGCTTCCTGCATGTCAGCTGCCCGCACTTTTACCGATATGGTCGAGCAGGTGAAACAGAAGAACAGTTCGCCGATCGCCTCGCCCGAGAACTGGATGATCTGATCATCAAGGAAGGCCCTGAGACGGTCGCAGCGTTTTATGGCGAACCGCTGATGGGAGCGGGGGGTGTGATCATTCCGCCGAAGACCTACTGGGAAAAGATCCAGAAGGTGTGCCGCAAGCATGACGTCTTGATTGTCGCGGACGAGGTCATCTGTGGTTTCGGTCGAACCGGCAATATGTTCGGTTGCGAGACCTTTGATATCAAACCAGACGTCATGGTGGTTTCCAAACAGCTGTCGTCCTCCTATCAGCCCATTGCAGCCATACTGATCAACGATGCCGTTACCAAGGTATTGCCGATCAGAGCCATTCTATCGGCACGTTAGGGCATGGCTTCACGGGTAGCGGGCACCCGGTAGCGACTGCAGTCGCCCTGGAGAATCTTAAAATTATCGAAGAGGAGGGCCTGGTTCAGCATGCTGCTGAAATGGGGATTATCCTTCGCAAAGGGCTTCAGCAGTTTGCTGATCATCCAATGGTTGGCGAGGTTCGTGGTGTGGGGTTGATCGCTGCCGTTGAGCTGGTAGCCGACCGGCACACAAAAGAGCCTTTTGAGGCTGTTGGCAGACTCGGGCGGTATCTGTCCTCTCAGGCCCAGGAGCGTGGAATGATCAACCGAGTCATGGGAGATGCATTGGCATTCTGTCCTCCGTTGATCTCAACGGAGAAGGATATCAATGAAATCCTTGGAGTTTTCGGGGCTTCTCTGGATGCGACACGGCACTGGTACCTCAAACACACTGCACAGTAGTTAACGTCACTCACTATAGGCAGAGCCGGAATGCGGAATCCTCCGGTCTGCCGCTTCGTACTCGCTTTGTCCTTTGGCCAAATGAGGCTCAAGACGGCATCCCTGGTCAGGATGGAGTCTCATCAGGACAAAGCACCTTTTTATGTCCGTTAGGGATTTGCGCGGCCAGGACCCGCAGGCGTACTCTTTGTTCTGATCGCCCCACCGATAGCGATAGAAAAAGCTGACCGACACACCGTCATTACGGACTGAGATTCGACCGGCGAGATTGCCATCCTCCCTGAAGATTCGGCCGGCATCATCGGCGGTCAGCGACTCGAGTTCTTTGATGGTGATTTTGGCCATAAAATGAGTTCCCCCTACTTTTCCCCCACAAAAACGTCGGCTCTTGATGGCCGTTACTGGACTCTCGTAGAGCCGAACACCGCGGCAGCTCAAGCAAATACTCGGTTGGAAAAATTCAGAGTAAAATTCTGGAGTCTTTCAAGAAGTATGAAAAAGGAGATGGGGTGCTAGGGGGCGAGTGTTCGAATCACTCCGTCCCGACCATATAATTCAAGGGGTTGCGAGATTTTATTTCGCGACCCCTTTTTATTTTTTGTCGGTCCAATCCTGGTGCCTGTTCTCCAGCAGATTGCCGCAGCGTTTCAGTTTTCCAGGCGTAGCGGTGCCTGCGCACCGACTGCCGTGCTGGCAGTCGGAGTGAGCTCTGTAATGTGGGCGGCGGAGCGTAAGGGCATGAGCGGGGTTTGCCATGGGCCGGGTATTCGAATGTGACATGGGTTTTCCGCGTTTAGAGGGCGTGCAACCCGGCAGCGGAATTTTGAACTCCCGATCCAGGGGCGTCGGCTTAATCGTTAGAACTGTTCTGCGCTCAGGCCATACAACGAGGCACTGCCGGCCCGAATGGACTGCTCCAGGCTCAACATGCGTGGTAGCAAGCGCTGGATGTAAAAGTCGGCGGTGGCGATTTTCGCATCGTAGAAATCTTCGTCTTCGGCGCGTTTCTGCCGGGCGACCTGAGCCATACGCGCCCAGAGCCAGGCGTAGGCGACGTAACCGAAAAGGTGCAAATACTCCACCGAGGCAGCACCGACTTCATTGCGGTTGGTTGCCGCCCGATCCTGCAGCCAGTCGCTGATGTCTTCCAGCCGCTGCACGGCATCGAGCAGCTGCGTGGCATAGGGTGCATCGGGCTGAGCGGCGAAACGGCGAATCTCGCCGGTGAACTGGCGAAGCACGACGCCTTTATCGGCGAGCACTTTGCGTCCGAGCAGGTCCAATGCCTGGATGCCATTGGTGCCTTCGTAGATCTGCGCAATGCGCACATCACGGACCAATTGTTCCTGGCCCCATTCGCGGATGTAGCCATGGCCGCCAAAAACCTGCTGGCCATTGATGCAGTTTTCCAGGCCGGTGTCGGTAAAAAACGCCTTGGCCACTGGCGTCAGCAGCGCAACCAGGTCCTGCGCACTGTCGCGCTCGCTGGCATCGTTGGAAAACTTCGACAGGTCCAGTTGTTGCCCGACATAACTGGCGAACGCGCGGCCGCCCTCGGTCATGGCTTTCATGCCGAGCAGCATACGCCGCACATCCGGGTGAACGATGATCGGGTCGGCCAGTTTGTCCGGGGTCACGGCACCAGTGGGCGCCCGACTCTGAATGCGTTCGCGAGCGTAGGCGACGGCGCTCTGGTAGGACGCCTCGGCGCAGCCGATGCCCTGAATGCCGATGGACAGGCGTTCGTAATTCATCATGGTGAACATCGCCGCCAAGCCTTTGTTCTCCTCACCGACCAGCCAGCCACTGGCTCCGTCGAAGTTCATCACGCAGGTGGCCGAGGCCTTGATGCCCATCTTGTGTTCGATCGAACCACAACTCACGGCGTTGGCAGCGCCGAGGGAGCCGTCGGCATTGACCAACACTTTAGGTACGACAAACAGCGAAATGCCTTTCGGACCAGCAGGCGCGTTCGGCAGTTTGGCCAGTACCAGATGCACGATGTTTTCAGTCAGGTCCTGGTCGCCGCCGGTGATGAAAATCTTGCTGCCGGTGATCTTGTAGCTACCGTCAGCCTCAGGTTCGGCGCGGGTGCGGATGAGCCCGAGGTCGGTGCCGGCATGGGCCTCGGTCAGGCACATGGAGCCGGCCCAGCGGCCTTCATACATCGGCGGCAGATAGATTTTTTTCAGGGTGTCGCTGGCGTGGGCATCCAGCGCCAGGCAGGCACCGGAGCTCAACGCCGAATACAGAGCGAAACTTGAGTTGGCGCCGTAGAGCATCTCTTCGAACTGCACGGCGAGCATTTTCGGCATGCCCATACCACCGAATCCGGCGTTGCCGGACAGTCCCACCCAACCGCCTTCGATGTAGGTAGCGTAAGCCTGTTTGAAACCGGTGGGGGTGGTGACCCGACCCTCATGCCACTGCGCGCCTTCTTCGTCGCCGCTGCGATTGAGGGGCGCAATCAGGTGCGAGGTGACTTTTGCCGCCTCCTCAAGAATGGCGTCTGCCGTATCGGTGTCGATGCTGTCGGCCAAGGCCGGCAGGCGCGCCCACATGGCCGGGGCATCGAACACTTCGTGCAGCACAAAGCGCATGTCGCGTAACGGAGCTTTGAATTCGGGCATAACGTGAACCTCGTTGGGTCGATTGTGTCATGGGCAGGGCACTGCCGAATTCGGCCTGCACGAACCCGCAGCAGCAGGTAAAACACCTGCTGCTTGATGGATGCAATGTCAGATGGGGTTAGAGCGCCTTGGCCCGGTCGCGCAACACGTACTTCTGGATCTTGCCTGTGGAAGTCTTCGGCAAGAGCGTGAAAACCACTGTTCGCGGCACTTTGAATCCGGCCAGATGCTCACGGCAGAAACTGATGATGTCGGCCTCGCGAACGTCCTGGTGATCAGCCTTCAAGGTGACGAAGGCGCAGGGCGTTTCTCCCCATTTCTCATCGGGACGGGCGACCACGGCTGCTTCCAACACACCCGGGTGGCGATAGAGCACGCCTTCGAGTTCGATGGTGGAGATGTTCTCGCCGCCCGAGATGATGATGTCCTTGAGCCGGTCCTTGATTTCGACGTAACCGTCGGGATGCCAGACGGCCAGGTCACCGGTGTGGAACCAGCCGCCCTCGAACGCTTCGGCAGTGGCGGTCGGGTTCTTCAGGTAGCCCTTCATGACAGTGTTGCCGCGCAGGAAGATCTCGCCGATGGTCTGGCCGTCGCGCGGGGTTGGCTCCAGCGTTGTGCAATCGCCGACCATCACGCCTTCCAGCGTCGGGTAGCGCACGCCCTGTCGCGACTTGATTTGCGCCCGCTTCTCCAGAGAAAACTCATCCCATTCGGCGTGCCAGGCGCAGACCGTCACCGGTCCATAGGTTTCGGTCAGGCCAAATACGTGAGTGACCTTGATGCCCATCTCTTCGACGGCACCGATCACTTTGGCCGGTGGCGCAGCGCCTGCAACCAGGGCGTTGACCGGGTGATCGATGGCCGCTTTGGCTGATTCGGGCATGTTCACCAGTGCATTGAGCACGATCGGCGCACCGCACAGGTGAGTGACCTGATGCTCGCGGATCAGCGTGAGGATTTTCTGTGGATCGACCCGGCGCAGGAATACGTGCACACCCGCCA
This sequence comes from Pseudomonas sp. IT-196MI5, assembly GCF_949767415.1. NCBI lineage: Bacteria > Pseudomonadati > Pseudomonadota > Gammaproteobacteria > Pseudomonadales > Pseudomonadaceae > Pseudomonas > Pseudomonas sp. IT-196MI5. The sequence goes on along the minus strand of NZ_CATKPZ010000008.1, from coordinate 88,670 downwards.
GGGCGGTGATGGTCCATGGGTAGCACCAGCCATTGCAATGGAACATCGGCAGGGTCCAGAGGTACACCGGGTGGTTGCCTATGGCCCAGGTCATCTGGTTGCCCAATGCGCTCAGGTAAGCGCCGCGATGGTGGTAGACCACGCCCTTGGGGTTGCCGGTGGTGCCTGACGTGTAATTCAGCGAAATGGCTTGCCACTCGTCGACCGGCCATTGCCAGTCGAATGCCGGGTCGCCTTCGGCCAACAGCGCTTCGTAGTCCAGGTCACTCGCGGCCTGGCCTTCACCGTATTCCGGGTCATTGACGTCGATCACCAAGGGCGGGTGATCGAGCATGCCAAGCGCCGCCTGGATCACCTCATGGAACTCGCGGTCGGTAATCAACACCTTGGCTTCGCCGTGCTGCAGCATGAAGGCGATCGCCTCGGCATCGAGGCGCACGTTGAGCGGGTTGAGCACGGCGCCGATCATCGGTACACCGAAATGCACTTCAAGCATCTCGGGAATGTTGGGCAGCATCACCGCGACCGTGTCGTCCTTGCCGATACCGCGACCGGCCAGCGCCGAGGCCAGGCGTCGGCAACGGGTGTAGGTCTGCGCCCAGGTGCGACGAATCGAACCGTGGATCACGGCGGGGTGATCAGGATAAGTGCTGGCGGTGCGCTCGATGAAACTGAGCGGAGACAAGGCTATGTGGTTCACAGCCGAAGGGCCTAGGCCTTGGTCATAGATGGACATGTGCGGGTACTCGATGGCTGATTGTTAGCTCTATGGTTGACCTCGCCGAGGCCACCTTCAAAGTCCGGATTACCTTATATAACATTCTGATGTGAGTATGGAAGTACAACCTATGTCATATAGTATATATACTATATTTTATTCTTTTGACTCCAAATCACCGCCGCCAGCCAGCCAAGGCTGGTATATGCTTGGTTTCCCTGACGAAGTGGACCCGCAATGATCCTGGCTCCCGTTCGATTGCACAGTTGGTTGCGCCTGCAGCGCGAGGGCGTGTCTCTGGCCGCCCGGGCCGATGCGTTGTGTCGGGCGCTGCAGGATTGCCCCGAGGTGCAGCGGGCGGTTTACCTGAGTTGGCAGCCCAATGCGCGGATCTACAGCCATGAGGGCACCGCCCAGCATTTTCCGCCGGGACTTGGCGACCCGGCGCTGGCCAGCGACCAGTTGCTCTTCGAGCATCTGGTCGAGGCAGGGCGCCTGGACCTGTCTCAAGTCCGTCAACTCGATTGCTGGTTGTCCGGCCGGTTGCGGCGGGCCGCGATCAGCCATGGCCAGGTATTCGATCTGGCCTTGCAGCCGGGGCAGCCGGGGTTGTTGCTGGTGCAGGTGTGCGAGGGCGTGAGTCTCGATTGGCTGGGCTGGGTGCAGGATTTGCTGACGACGCTGCTGAGCAGCGTCAACGGCATGCTGCGTGGTTCGCCGCTGCTGGGCCACGATCCACAACCGAGCCTGTTGCTCGATGCACAAGGTCGACCGCTGGAGTTCAACGCGGCACTGATGGCGCTGCTCGCCGAGAAGTCGCTGACCGATGTGTTGGGTTTTTTACCGGTCAATCATCGGGTGCTGGTGCGTGCCTGCCTGGACCAGCAACGCGCCATCGAAGGTGTCGAGGCTCAGTTTGAAGCGCAGATCCTGATCTGGACGTTCATCCCCGACCCCCAGGACAACCGAGTGCTCGCCCGTTGCCGCGACGCCACGGCTCAAGTGCTGGCGGAGCGTGAAGCGGCCACCGCACGGCGGCTGTACCGGCTGATCATCGAAAACACGACCGACCTGATTTCCCGTCACACGCCGGATGGGCACGTTATCGATGCGTCACCGGCATCCTGGACCTTGCTCGGTTACTGGCCCGAAGAGTTGCGCGGGCAATTGGCCCAGGACCTGTTTCATGGCCAGGATCTGGCCGGTCTGGTGCAGCGCGCGCGTGATGCGCTGGAGCAGGATGGCTATCACACCATGACTTATCGCATCCGCCATCGCGACGGCCATTACCTGTGGTTCGAAACTGCCAGCCGGGCGATCCGGGAAACCTACACCGGGACAGTGGTAGAAGTCGTCAGCGTATCCCGGGACATCACCGCCCGAGTGCAGGCCGAGGAGAACAAGCGACGCTTGGCCGAAGTGGTCGAGGCCAACATCGATCCGGTGTTGTTCATCGCCCCCGAGGGCCAGGTCACTTACCTCAATCCAGCCGCGCGCCGGATCCTCGGGATTGATGAGCAACAACCCATGCCGGCCCTGGCCGCGTTGTTCGCCAGCGGCGACCTTGCGCGCCTGCAACGCGATGGCTGGCGGAGCGCCGAGCGCGACGGTGTCTGGAGCACCGATGCGCGGTTGCAACCACCGGGTGGCGGCACATCGGTGCCGGTGTCGCTGGTATTGCTGGCGCACCGTTCCGCCGGGGGCGAGCGTTATTACTCATTGGTCGCGCGCGACATGACCGAACGCGAGCTGCGGGAAGTGCAACAGCGCCGTCATCAGGATGAGCTGGCACACACCGCACGGTTGGTCACCCTCGGTGAACTGGCCTCGGGGATCGCCCATGAAATCAACCAGCCGCTGGCTGCCGTGGTCAATTATGCGAATGCGAGCCAGCGCTATCTTCAGACACTGGATTCCAACCCCCAGGCCGCTGCAAAGGTGACGCAAGGCCTGGAACGCATTACCCATCACGCCACCCACGCCTCCGAAGTGATCCGGCGGTTACGCGCCTTTTTGCGCAAGGGACAGCGGCGCATGCAGGCGCTGAACTTGACCGACGTCGCCCGCGAAGCCGTGCGCTTGTGTGCCTGGGAGGCGAGTAATTGCCAAGTGACAATCGAGGATCGACTGCCGGATAATCTGCCACCCGTTTATGCCGACCGCGTATTGCTGGAACAGGTTCTGCTCAATCTGTTGCGCAATGCCATCGATGCCAACCGTGAACAACATCCCGGGCTACCTTCGCAGATCGTGATGACCGTGGAGCAGGGCAGTGGCGCCTGCGTGGAAATCCGTGTGCGAGACCAGGGGCCAGGCGTCAGCGAGCCGGAACTGGAACAGATATTCACCCCGTTCTACACCAGCAAGGCCGATGGTCTGGGGCTCGGTCTGTCCATGAGCCGCAGCATCATCGAAGGTTTTGGTGGCGAACTGAATGCCCGGCGTCAGCCCGTCGGGCTGCTGATGTGTTGCCGCTTGCCGCTGGCCGGCCCGACAAAACAACAACAATAGGAATCAGGTAATGGCAGGTGTAACGGAGCAGGTTGTGTACGTGGTCGATGATGACCAGGGCATGCTCGAATCGACGGTCTGGTTATTGGAGTCGGTCGGCCTCAAGGCTTTGCCGTTTACCAGTGGCGTCGCGTTCCTCGATGCCTGCGATGCGAGCCTCGATGCCTGCGTGTTGCTCGACGTGCGCATGCCCGGTATGGGCGGGTTGAACGTGCAGGAGGAAATGCGTGTGCGCCAACTGAACCTGCCGATCATCTTCGTCAGCGGGCATGCGGATGTGCCGATCGTGGTGCGCGCGTTCAAGGCCGGTGCCCATGACTTTATCGAGAAGCCCTACAACGAACAGCTGTTGCTGGACAGCGTGCAACAGGCGCTCAGCAACTGTGCCGCCAACCGTTCGGGCAACCAGGGTCACGAAGCCTTGCAGGCGCGCTTGCTGAGCATGACCCCGCGCGAGCGCGATGTCATGTTACCGCTGGTGCAGGGGTACACCACCCGCGAAATCGCGGAGCAACTGGGCGTGAGCGCAAAAACCGTTGACCTGTATCGCGCGCGCGTCATGAAACGCATGCAGGCCGACACGTTGCCGGAACTGGTGGGCATGGCCATCGCGGCGCAGATAGTCGATCCGCTGAAGTTGCGTTGATCCCTTGCTCTTTATATTTCCAATGTTGTCGGCTGCTTCATCATGGTCCTCGCGGATTGACGTTGACTGGCAAGCGGTATTTACCGGCTCACAGCGACCGTCCGCTACTGGCCGAGGCAGTGTAAAAACACTTTCGTGCAGATGCAGCCATCAAAATCGGCGCGAAAAGCACGCGCCTACGCAACATGCAGCACAGCCCGTAGAGTCCAGATTGCTTTGGTACACCATTTTCCCTCCAGGAGGCACAGTACGGTGACATGAGATCCTGGCGGACAGTTTTGGCACTTGCCCTGCATTGACCGCCGCGCCTGTATCGCCTATGGCTGACTCAACTACGCTTTAAGTGAAGGTTGAAGACTGCCGAACCCGCTCCTGGGAGGGTCCCGTGAACAGTCACTGGTGGCGCCGCCTGCTCTTGGTGATGATACTGGTCTGGCTACCGACGGTTTCGACGACGGCGTCGGCTGCGGGCAGTGTCGTGATTCTGACCGTCAACGATGCTATCGGTCCGGCCAGTGCCGACTACGTGGAACGCGGCTTGATACGTGCGGTGACCGAGGGCGCACAGTTGGTGGTCATCAACCTCGACACCCCCGGCGGGCTGGACACTTCGATGCGCTCGATCATCAAGGCGATTCTGGCCAGCCCCCTGCCAGTGGCCAGTTTCGTTGCCCCCAGTGGCGCACGCGCGGCCAGCGCCGGCACCTATATTTTGTATGCCAGCCACATTGCCGCCATGACCCCGGGTACCAACCTGGGCGCCGCTACGCCGGTGCAGATCGGCGGCCTACCCGGTACCGCACCCGAACCACCTCGCTCACCCACCACTGACAAGAACTCTCCGCCTGAGCTACGGGACACCTTGACTCGAAAACAGATCAACGATGCGGCGGCTTACATCCGTGGTCTAGCGCAATTGCGCGGACGCAATGCCGACTGGGCCGAACAAGCGGTACGTGAATCGGTCAGCTTGTCGGCCGACGAAGCGCTCAAACTCAAGGTGGTCGATTATGTGGCCAATGACGTGGCAGACCTGCTCAAGCAACTGGACGGTAAGAGCCTGAATGTCGCCGGTCAGACGTTGAAGCTGAGTACCGCTGGGGCTGCGCTCATCGATCATGCGCCTGATTGGCGCACACAACTGTTGGTGGTGATCACAAACCCCAGCGTGGCATTGCTGCTGATCATGTTCGGGGTCTATGGGTTGATATTCGAATTCATGAGCCCAGGGTCGGGCGTCGGTGGAGTGCTCGGTGGCATCTGCCTGTTGCTGGGGCTGTATGCCCTGCAACTGTTGCCCGTGAATTACGCCGGGGTCGGACTGATTCTGCTAGGGCTCGCCTTCATGATCGCCGAGGCGTTTCTACCGAGTTTCGGTGTAATCGGCTTGGGTGGGGTGGTTGCCTTTGTCGTCGGCGCAGTGATTTTGATGGACACCGATGTACCGGGTTTCGGCATTCCGTTGGCGCTGATCATCGGCATGGCACTGTTCAGCGCCCTGTTGCTGATGACTCTGGTCGGCATGGCGCTCAAGGCCCGACGCCGTGCCCTGGTCAGCGGCGATGCGGGCTTGGTCGGCAGCCTGGCTACGGTGACGGGGCTGCTGCCGGGTCTGCCGATGAGCGGCTGGGTGCAATTGCAGGGCGAAAAATGGCAAGTTCAGAGCCGCTCGCCCCTGCACCTGGGCCAACAGGTCCGGGTGGTGGCGCGCACGGGTTTGATGCTGGAGGTCATTGCATCGGATGAAACGCCACCGCGAGGAGGTTGATCCATGTTGGCGCTGATGCGGTTTTGCAGGCTGTCGGCTAATTTAACCAGTTCAGGATCAGGCTTGACTCGTTTGGCGCGCTTGGGTTTTGGCTCGGTCATTGGATTTCCTTGGGGTAGGCAGTCTCCTGCCAATTGACCGGTTACACAAAACTAATCACACCCTCCTGCGGGAAAGTCAGATCTGACAGACATCAATAAAAACGAGTGACTGTCAGATCAGGTATGGCTCACAGCAAAGAGTCCCTACGGCGTTGAAGGGTAAAATGCGGATGTTTTTTTGGTGGGCTGCAAGTATTCAGTCAATCCCTGGAACCACATCACTTCAACAAAATCACCGCTGATCTCCAGGTCTTCTTTATGCAATCCTGTCAGAAATGCATCTTTACTATCTTTTGCTGACAAAATGGCGAAACCTTTTTCTGCATCTCTAAACGACAGGGTGAATTTTGGCTTTTCAGTCAAGCCGGCGGAAGATTCTATCTTGCCGTTTTTAATGGTGAAGTAGCGACCCACTCCATCCTGCGTTCGTATTTGAAAGACCAGCTCCTTGCCCTTAACGTATTTTGCGCAGTCAGGGCTTTTTTTGATCGCTCTTTGTAATAGCCTGGTCAAAGCCCATAACAAAAATTTAAACTTCAGCATGGTGAGTTTGCTCCGTGAGTCATTACTCGTCGAGGAACTGAATGGCGTGTTTCAGAAAACGCTCAGGGCATTGAAATTGAGCGCCGTGGCCAGCGTCCGGGTATAGGACTAGCTGGGCGTTCGGAATATTCTGAGCCATGTACCAGGAGTTAACTGTTGGAACCATAATGTCATTCATGCCGTTCAGGATGAACGTCGGCTGTTTGATCTCGCGCAGATGATTGAAAGGATAGTTAGGGTCCAGCTTTGGCAAATAGTACATATTGGCTTCGATCTGGGCCTGTATCACTTCAGGAGAGCTGGGCGGGTCCTGGTCGACACGCTGATGACGGCGCTCCCAGAAGTCGCGTCCGGCCTGTCGCGCCGCCTCGGATCGTCCGAAGAACAGGAATAGAAAGTCTTCCAGGGTCGGAACGGGGCGGGGTGCAGCTTCCAGCACTCCAGGGTCTGAATCCGGATTACCGCCACGAGGTCCGGTGCCGAGCAGCATGAGCTTGCGCACGAGGTCGGGATGGCGTCGTGTCAGGTCTTGGGCTTGAAAACCACCGAGTGAGAAACCTAGAACATCGACCTTGGACAGGCCCAGCGCGCGGATCACCGCAGCAGCATCGTCGGCCATGTGTTCGATCCGTGTCCGCGGTTTTCCGGATGATGAGGCAATCCCGCGACCGTTGTAGAGGATGACCTCGCGCCCCGTAGCCAGGCCATCGGTCATGAGTGGATCCCAATGATCCATACCGCCGCGAAAATGTTGAAGGAAGAACAGGGGAGGCTGTCCTGTTGTATTGTTGCCCCAGCGGCGATAGGCAAATTGATCACCATCAACTTCCACGAAGCGGGTAGGGGTGGTGAAATGGGTGTCGGTCATGTTGAAGTCTTCCAGGTGGTGGTTGTGGCGATCTGTGCGAGCGAGCCTCGGGCTCAGGCCCGTGCGCGCATGCGCCGCGTACGGAACGTGCCCCAGCCGCTTTTCATCACTGATTTTGAAAATGCCCACAGCCCACTTTCGTTGGGACGCGGATCACCGCCATTGGCGATTCGTTTGAGCTGCAGCGTGTACCAGAAGATTTCCATGACGCCCATCTGATCGATTTGCTTGATGCCTGTGGTGATCGGTCGTACACGTTGCGAACTGTCCTGCCCTTGCAGCAGGGCCGCCGGTGCCTCGGGATCAATGGCCAATAACCGCGCGAGGCCAATGACATCGAGCGCTCCAGAACGCAGCGCAGCGTTCATGGCGGCGGCACTGCGAAAACCGCCAGTGACCATCAAAGGCACCTTGATCGAGGCACGCACCTTTTCAGCAAACTCAAGAAAGTAAGCCTCACGCGCTACGGTGGATGCTTTCTTCGTCTCCTGGAGGCCGCCGCTCATGGCTGGAGCCTCATAGGTGCCCCCCGAAATCTCAATCAGGTCGATGCCTGCTTCGGCGAGCGCATGAATCGTCGCCATCGATTCCTCTTCGGTGAAGCCTCCGCGCTGGAAGTCTGCGGAGTTGAGCTTGATGCCGACGGGATATTCGGCACCGACCTGGCGGCGAATCTCGGCGTAAACAGCCAACACGAAACGTCGACGCTTTTCCGGGCTGCCACCCCATTCATCCGTACGCCGATTGTGGTGCGGCGAGAGGAACTGGTTGATCAGATAACCGTGCGCGCCATGGATTTGCACGCCGCTGAAGCCGGCCTCCTTGCAGATGGCCGCGCTGCGTCCAAAGCGCCGGATGATGTCTTCGATCTCGGCCGTGGTGGCTTCGCGTGGAGTCTCGAAGAGCGCGGCCATGTCCTCGCGAAAGGGCACGGCCGATGGCGCGAGGTTGCTGGCATTCAAGCCTTTGGTCGACTGCTTTCCGGGGTGATTGAGCTGCACCCAGATCGCCGCTCCCTGCTTGGTTGCCGCACGAGCCCACTGGCGTAGCACAGGCAGGTCCGCTTCATCCTCGATCACCACGTTGCCTGGTTCACCGAGTGCACGCCGGTCGATCATCACATTTCCGGTGATGAGCAAACCAATGCCCGAGGCGGACCAGCGCCGGTACAACTCGACCAGTTTCAACGTCGGGTGATTGTTGTAGGTGCCCAGCGTTTCGCTCATGGATGCCTTGGCGAGGCGGTTGCGAAAAACGCTGCCGTTCGGGAGCTGCAAAGGCTGGTTCAGCAGATTTTCTTCAGGTGAGGCGGCGGTCATGGTGAGTTCTCTATAAGGTCTGATTCAAGATTGAAGGGTGTGCAGCGGGATGGCGTTCGATACCCGCGTGTTTTTCACTGGGATGTACGACATGGCATGCTCGGTCAGTGCGGTAATCGTCAGGCTTGGATTGACCCCGAGATTGGCGCTGAGCATCGAGCCGTCGCAAACCAGCAAGTTCTGATAGCCGAAGACCCGGTTCTGTACGTCCATCACGCCGCGCTCCGGCGAGTCCGCCATCGCACAGCCGCCCATGCAGTGCGCCGTGGTCGGGATGTTGAACAAGATCTCGGAGAGAAAAGTGGTCGGTATGCCACCGAGCGCCTTTGCGCCCTTTTCAGCAAAGGCATTCGCCTCTGGAATGAAGGTGGGGATGGGGCCGCCTTCGCTGGCGAGCTGTTTCGCGAACGGCCAAAACCAGCGACGCTTGAGCCGCATATCGAGAGACGCGTCCGCTGTCTGCATCACCAGCAGTAACATGGTCTGACGGGCGAAACCTGCGGGGTTGTGCACGAGCAATGCTTGCAGTGGATGTTTGAGCAGCGTCCATAGCCAGGTCAATATTCGCCTCCACCCCGGGCGCCCGCCGCACAGCAAGGTCATCATCAGGCCTATCGCATCCGAGCCTTCCGGGTAGCGCACGACTCCGATATGGGTGTGCTCATCGAGATAGATGCTGCCGCCCCCCGCCAGTCCCGGCGACATGCTCTTGTCCGCTGCCGGAAAGCGTATGCCGATAAGGGATTCGGCATTGGTGCGCACACGTTTTCCGAGGTCGTCGCTGATGCGCGGCAATGACCCGTTTTGCTTGAGCCGGAACAACAATTCCATGGTGCCCAACGACGAGGCGGCGAAGATCACACCGCGGCAGCGAAAACTGCGGCGCTGTTTGGCGAACCAGGCGGTCGAGCGTTCAGTGAAGACTTCATAGCCATCACTGCCGTCTTCTTTGCCGTTGAGCGGTCGCACGCCCACCACCCTGGTCTCGGCAAAAACCTGGGCGCCACGCTTTTCTGCGAGATAAAGGTAGTTCTTGTCGAGTGTGTTCTTGGCGTTGTGCTTGCAACCCATCATGCAGCCACCGCACCCGGTACAGGTTCCGCGCGCCGGGCCTTCACCATTGAAGTAGGGATCCGGGTAGGTCTGGCCGCCTTCTTCACCCTCGGGAGCAAAGAAGGTACCAACGCGTGGGAGGTGAAACGTGTGGCCCACACCTTGCAAATCCGCCATTTTCCTGAGGCGTAGATCAGCCTCGCCCATGATCTTGCTCTCTGTCACGCCCAGCATCTTCTCCGCCGTGGCGTAGTACTGCGGCATGATCCGTTTCCAGTCCGCCAGGCCGGCCCAGGAACCCTCATTCCATACGCTGTCGCGCGGTGTCAGCAAGGCGTTGGCATAGGTGATGGATCCTCCACCGACAGCGTTGCCGCTGACGATCATCACGTGACGGAACAGGCGCATGTTGTAGAAGCCGAACATCTTCAGCCCGGGTCGCCACATCCAGCGCCGCGCGTCCCAGTTGGATTCTGGAAAGTCCTCGGCCGTCCAGCGTCGGCCCATCTCCATTACGCCAACGTGGTAGCCCTTTTCTGTCAGCCGGAAGGCGGACACGCTGCCACCGAATCCGGAGCCGATCACGATGTAGTCGAAATCGAAAGATGGATTCATTGCGTGCTGCTCAGGTAAGCACCGCGTAGAGGCGTGAAAAAACGGGTCATGCTGCGTCTCCTTATTTTTGTAATGGTGCTGCGGACACTGGTGGCAGGAGTGACTCTGTCAGGATGACTATACCATTCGTATATTTGTATCGCTATATGAACAGTATAGTATTGTTGGATTGCAGACGTAGACGCAGGAAGGGGGGAAGTCAGAAACGATAGGTTATCTGTGTACCTATAATGTGCGCGCTGTTGTCGTATTTTGCGCTGTAGCCGGGCTGTACGCCGGTTGTATTTGCCTGGCTGACAGAGGTGGTCGATTCCCATAGATAGCCGTAAGCCAAATCGATGGTCAGGTCGGTGTCGGGAGAGAAACCTATTCCCAACGTCACGGCTTTTCGGTCGCCCACGGGGAGTCGGACGTTTCGATCGGCATTGCGGGCAGGTGATGGATCGTAGGCGAAGCCGCTGCGCAACAGCCATTGCGGGGAAAGCTGGTAAGAGGCCCCAACGGCCATCGACCAGGTGTCATGTAATTTAAAGTCATCTCCGAAGCTGTTAAAACCCAGTTGCTGGCCCAGCGGCGGTACGCCACTATTGACCGCTTCGATCCTCTGAACGCGGCTCCATCGGGTCCAGGTCGCGCCCAGGTAGCCAGTCCAGCGCTCGTTAAAGTGATGGGTAAACGATGTGTCCAGCGACTCTGGCAACGTGATGTCTATTTTATTGCTGTATTTGCCATCGAGACCGAAAGCACTTGGCGAGTTGCTCACCTGCGTATGGCCGTTGACGTGAAAATCAAGTTTTGAATGATAGGTGACGCCCCACGTGGTGGAGTCGTTCAGGTCGACCATCAGGCCGAAATTATAGCCAACGGCGTTATCGTTACCCTTGATAGTGATCTTCGTGTCGGTGCCCCCATTGAGCTGCCCTGTGGCCAAATAGGTTTGCATATTGTTTTCGATACGATTCAATGTCAGCCCGCCTCCGACAGAGACATGATCATTGATGCGATAAGCAACAGCGGAGTTCAGGGTTTTAACTTGAACCTTGCTATAGGAGCCATGGTAGCGTCCCTGGAACGAACTTTCGTAATCGTTCACAAGACCATAGAGCGCGTACATGCCCAAGCCGAAAGTGAAACGTTCGTCAATCGGTATGGATAAATAGCCAAAAGGGATTGTCGTCAGGGGCACGGAATCTCCTTTGTGGGTGCCTGATGCATCGCCATGAGCGTTTTTAATATCGCTATTGACCTTGAACAAGGCGAACCCTCCGCTCACTTCCCTGCGCTTTATCTTGCTCAGGCCGGCCGGATTTCCATAGACAGTACTCGCATCCAGAGCAGCGGACGAGCGCCCGGCATAAGCAGTTCCGGCGCTGCTGACGCTTTGCTCGTTAATAGATAAACCATTGGCTAAAGATAAAGTTGCCTGCCCACAGAGAGCCAATGACATAGTGGTTATGAACAACGCTCTGCTTGACTTGAGTATCAGGGTGGACCTTGTCTCAAGATGACGTTTCAAACACGGCGCTGATCTCTGGGAAGGGCTAAGTGCAGAAAGGTGTTGATGGTTCATCTGGGGTACCTGTTGTTGTTATTGTCGGGATGAATGGAAATCTGGGCGGCCGTACGCATCAACAGTGCCGGCTGGGCTGAAGTAGGAGAGTGTTAATTGGGTCTTGCGGATATGTAGTTGTTTTTTAGTTGCAGAGCCCTCTCTGGAATATCACGTGCTCAGGCGATCGCCGTATTTATATATTTGGGGGTTGCAAGTTGGGGCCAGACTGAGCCGCGTGCGGTTACAAGGATGCGGGCAGCGCGCAGGTAAGAGGTAATGGCGGCTGTCCCCCTCGACTCGCATGACGCGAGAGAAGGGGAAAGGGAGAGGACCTGCAGTCCTAGGGCTTGTATTCGAGTACTTTGCACACTCGTGTGAAGGCGGGTCGATCCCCTTGCAACAGCTTTGCATGACCTTCGCGAAGTGCGCGAGTTGGCGTGATCTGGCGCAGGACTAACGCAATGAAGGTTTCCATGTCGCATTGTATTTTGACGTCGATGGGCTCTTCGCTCGGCCCGGAGCGTGCCAACAGGTTCCCGTCGTTGACTTGAATGTGGAAGACTTCCGCCCCCACCTGGAACTCGTACAACTCCTGCAAACCGGCGCTCGCTGCCGAATCGTTCGAGCCTGTCAGGCAAAGAGCTATGAGCTCCGCACGAGCACTGGACGGATCGATGCGTTCGTCGATCGGCAGGCTCAGCCCCCAGAAACCCAGCGCGATCACCGGCTTGCGTAGTTGCTCGCCCAAGTCCGTCAGCTCGTAAGCGGGCGTGGCGGAAGGTGTGTGCAGGGTGACTTGTTGAATGACGCCGTTCTGCACCAGCATGGCCAGGCGTTCGGACAGTCGGTTTGTACCCATTGCAGGCAGGATCGCGAGCAGATCCTTGAAACGCTTCGGACCTAACAGGAGTTCGCGAATCAAGAGCAGCGTCCAGCGATCCCCGAGTACGTCGAGCGACCGGGCTAAGGGGCAGAGTTGACCGTAGGTTTTGTTTGTCATGGCGCATTGTACAAAATTCCGCTCAGTTGAAACACAGTGAAAAGCCACTGCTGCCTCAAGTCGAAGGCATTGGGCGCTGTTCCAGGCCCTTGGACGGCTGATCTCACGGTCGCTTTCATGTATCGCTCACTGAACAGGTCGAGTCATTCTTATTGATTTCACTATACCGTCCGCTTAGTCATTGCGCTATATAAAACGTATAGCAATGCGACAAGCCTGTCCGTTATCGCGCAATGCGTTGGACGACCCAGCGGGTGAGAGCCGCAGGCGCGAGACGTGTAGTGAACGACAGGAATCCGGCTTGCATGCCGACTGTCCAGTGGGTCTTGTGGATTCGTCGTTTCGACGTCGCGCAAGCCCACACGGTCGATGCGACGTCGTGCGAGGTGAGCCGGATACCCAGCGATCTGACGCTGGGGATACGTCCGTAGTCATCTGCCATTGCAGTCTTTACGAAGCTCGGCCAGATATCGCTCACGCGAATGCCGAACTTTCCCCATTCGAGGTCGAGTCCTTCGGTGAATCCGCGCACGGCGAACTTGCTCGCCGAGTAGGTTGTCAGTTCGGGCTGGCCGTAGATGGCGGTGGCGGAGGCCATATTGATGACATGAGAGCTGGGCGTGCCTCGCAGGTACCGGAAGGCGCTGTGACAGCCGTTGATCATTCCCTGAACGTTCACGTCAAGCATGGCCTGGTGTCTGGTCAACGGTACGGCTTCAAATTGCCCGGCGGCAAGAATCCCGGCGTTATTGAGCAACACATCAAGCCGCTGGCCGCTGTGTGCCCAGAAATCCACAAGCGCTTGCTTCCAGGCTTGGGGATCGCTCACGTCGAGCGCACCGCAGACGGCGTTGCCCTCTCCCAGGGTCGCGGCGACCGCAGCGACACCCTCTGAATCGATATCGTATAGCCCCACGAACCAACCGCGCCGCGCAAACAACTCAGCGCAGGCGCGACCGATTCCCGAAGCCGCGCCTGTGACGAAGATGGCGGGTCTCCATTCAGGAAGAAGGGATTGAGTCGGGTTTCCGGTTGTTTGATTGCTCTGTACCACAGTGATGTGCGGTTTCATTTCAGAGGTTCCCTTCAGGAGCTGAGCATTCAGGTTTTGTCTGCAGGTCAGTGCATATTGCGAGAGTAATATAACGGTGTTATGTTTTGCAATAACAGTGTTATTCATCTCTCCAACTGATCCGATGACTGGTCAGGAGGTGGAAATACTGATGGGAGCGTTTGCTCTCAACGTTTGTCACCGGAGGATCCAAGAGATGACGAAGATGCATGCACCGCCCGAGTACCTTGATATGGAGTCCCGTGGCTCTGTGTTGATTGCGCGGCTGGATGGAGGTCCACACGGGCTGATGGGGTTGGACATGGCCAATGAGCTTGCGGCGCTATTGGACAGGCTGGAGTCCGATACCGCGGTAAAAGCGGTGGTGCTCACCGGAACTCATCCTGAGCGTTTCATCGGTCATGCAGACGTTCGTTGGCTGCAGGAAGGTGGAAAGAGTATCCCGGCGGTCGGGCGCAGTATGGCCTCGGCGATCGCTCGAACCGCCAAGACCGTTCGCGGTATTGCGCCATTGGCGGCAGCGGCGTCCCTGACACCGCTGGATGGCGGGATGCAACTGGACAAGCTGCACGACACTTTTTTACGGATGAACCGCAGTGGCGTCATTTTCGTCGCCGCGCTCAATGGATCTGCGCTGGGACTTGGCAGCGAGCTCGCGCTGGCGTGTGACGTCCGCTTGATGGCGGATGGCGATTTCTTCATCGGGCAGCCTGAGGTGCTGCTTGGAATCCTTCCCGGTGGCGGAGGCACTCAGCGACTGCCACGACTGGTCGGCGCCCATCGCGCGCTGATGCTGATGCTTGAAGGTCGGCCGGTGTCGCCACAGAAGGCGCTCGAAATTGGATACATCGACGAAGTGGTTGCTCCGGATGCGCTGCTTGATCGCGCCATCGAGCTGGCCGGGTATCTGGGTTCCCGACCCAAAGGGGCGATTGAGGCCGTCAAGCGAGCCGTGTACTTCGGCGGGTCAGCCACCCTCGACGAGGGGCTGCATAGGGAGCGTACCGAATTCATCAAGATCTCGCCGTCAGAGACGGCGCAATCGCTCATGGTCGAATACCTTGAGCGCACCGATCGGGACGGCAACGTGCCGTTCTACACCCCGGCCATTTTCGAGCAAACCCTTGAGCAAGGCTCTTTGCCCCTGCAAAACGGCGGAGGCAGGAAATGAATCAAATGTCACCGCTTACCTACCCGTTCACTCGCCAGGACGTTCGCTTTGACTCGGGCGAAACCTATTGTTCAGCCTGGCTCTACCTGCCGGTCGGCGTAGAGAAACCGCCGATCGTAGTGCTCGGACATGGACTGGGTGCGGTTCGCGAGATGCGCCTCGATGCCTTTTGCGAACGATTCGCCGCTGCGGGAATCGCTACATTGGCCTTCACCTACCGTTATTTCGGAGACAGCGGTGGTCGGCCCAGACAGTTGATGTCTGTGAAACGGCAACTGGCTGATTGGGATGCAGCGCTGGACTTCGTCAAGGGCTGCGCGGAGGTCGATGGGCGCCGGGCTGCCGTATGGGGAAGCTCGTTCGGGGGAGGGCATGCGATTACCGTGGCCAGCCGGCATCCCGAGTTACTGGCCGCCATCAGTCAGTGCCCTTTTACCGATGGCCTGGCTTCAACTGCCGCACTGGGTGTGAAGGGATCGCTGCAGGTAATGCCGGTGCTCCTGCGTGATTTTGCAGCCAGGCTACTGGGTCGCCCGCCCGTGATGGTGCCAATCGCTGCCGTTCCCGGTCAGCCAGCCTTGATGAATGCGCATGACGCCCTGCCGGGTTATCTGGCCTTGGTGCCGAAGGGCATGGTGTTCGTCAATCACGTCGCCGCACGGGTGCTCCCGGAAATCATGGCTTATCGACCCGGCCGCTCTGCCTCCAAGGTGAAGCTCCCCATCCTGTTTTGTGTCAGCACCACAGACACCGTCACGCCACCGGAGCAGACGATCGCCTTGGTGCGCAAGGCGCCGCATGGAGAAACCAGACTCTACGCGGCGGGGCATTTCGAGTTCTACATGGGCGACGCGTTCGAAGAGTTGGTAAAGGATCAGACTCAATTCCTGACGAAACATCTACTCGGCTCTTCAGCCAATTGATTCAAGCGTTTTCGTCACTTTCAGAGAGAACAACAATAATGTGCTTTTCCAGACTTTCAGATTTGCGCGCGGCGACAGAGCCTGATGCTCTGTGCATCGCTGACGACAGCAGCAACCTGACGAACCGGCAGTTCCATTCCAGAGTCCTCTCGGCAGCGGGAGTATTCGCGGACAGGGGAGTGGGCGTTGGAGACGTCGTTGCGATCATGTTGCCCAACCAGGTGGAGTTTGTGGTGGCGATGTTCGCCGCCTGGCGTCTGGGGGCGGCGGTCACGCCGATCAATCCTGGGCTTACCAGCAAGGAAGCCACCCATCAACTGGTTGATTCAGGGGCGAAGCTGCTCATCAACACCAGCGGCGAAGTCATAGTCCCGAAACTGCAGTCTGTGCCTGTCGCCACTCTGGAAACGGGGGCGTCCTACACTGGCGCACCCTTTGAAGAGCCTGGCGCACTGGCACTGTTGATCTACACCAGTGGCACTACCGGCCTGCCGAAGGGCGTGATGCTCGATCACGCCAATATCGAAGCCATGTCGCAAATGGGACGAAACTCACTCAGGGTCACGGCAGCCGACCACTGTTTATCGATACTTCCACTCTTTCACGTAAACGGCATTGTGGTGAGCACGCTCGTCCCGCTATCAAGCGGTGGTCGGGTTTCGATTCGCAAGCGTTTCAATGTCGACACGTTTTTTGAGGATGTCGAGTGGCTTCGACCCACGTACTTCTCTGCGGTACCAACCATCTACGCAATGCTCAGCGCGTTACCTCGCGAGGTAAAACCTTATACCTCCAGTCTTCGGTATGGCATCTGCGGCGCGGCGCCTGCATCGGTGCAACTACTGGAAAAATTTGAAACTCGCTTCGGTTTTCCGCTGCTTGAGGGATATGGCCTGTCCGAAGGCACATGCGCTTCGACCATCAACCCCCTCGAAGGCCTGCGCAAGGTCGGTACGGTCGGGCTGCCCTTCATCGGGCAACGCATTGCAATCGCCGACCCGAGCGGTGTGCATTTGCCGCAGGGCGCCATTGGCGAGGTGCTGGTTCAAGGTCCTAACGTCATGCGCGGTTACCTTGGCAAGCCCGAGGAAACGGCGAAGACCATCGTCGATGGCTGGCTGCACACCGGCGACATTGGCCGGATCGACGAAGACGGTTATCTGACCATCGTCGGGCGCCTTAAAGAAATGATCATTCGCGGCGGCGAGAACATCTATCCGAAGGAGATCGAGGATGTGTTGTGCGAATTTCCGGGGGTGCTTGAAGCCGCAGTGATTGGTGTCCCTCACGAGACCTTCGGCGAAATTGTGGTTGCCTACGTCGCGCTTCGTACGGGAGTCGCCGGTACCCGGGAGGGCTTGAATGATCACTGCACCGACCGGCTGACGCGTTATAAAAGACCTTCCACGATCAACATCATCGACAGCCTGCCAAAGAATGCCGTGGGCAAGGTCGACAAGCTGAGGCTGCGCAAGATGTGGACCGAATGTGTCGATTGACAGGTAGTTACCTGATGGACTTTAGGCGAAAAGCAACCGGCACGTAGAAGGGGACACATCATGAAAAACGCAGACTTCGACTGGCTGGTGATCGGATCGGGATTTGGCGGCAGCGTCTCGGCGCTGCGCCTCGTGGAGAAAGGCTATCGCGTCGGGGTACTCGAGCGCGGCCGTCGCTATCGCGACGAAGACCTTCCCAAGTCGGCCTGGCAGTTCAACAAGTATCTGTGGGCACCCGCATTGGGTTTGAAGGGCATCATGCGCATGTCGCTGTTTCGTCATGTCTTTTTTCCCAGCCAGTCGGGTGTCGGTGGTGGCAGCACCGTGTATGGCGGTGTGTTGTACCGCGCCAAGCCAGCGTTCTTCGAAAACGTGCAGTGGCGCGAGCTCGGTCACTGGGACAGGCTATTGCAGCCTCACTACGATACGGCCGAGCGCATGCTTGGGGTAAAGACGGTGCCATTCGACTCGACGAACCAGCAACTGGCCCGGGAGATGGCGCAACACTTCGCAACCGAAGACACATTCACTCGCGCACCCACCGGAGTGTTCTTTGGCGAACCGGGCAAAACCGTCAAGGACCCCTATTTCGGTGGGGAAGGGCCTGACCGTACCGGGTGTATACGTTGCGGCGCCTGTATGGTGGGATGCCGTGTCGGTGCCGTGAACTCGCTGGTGAAAAACTACCTGTGGTTCGCAGAGAAACGCGGCGTGCAGATATTGGCAGAGCGTGAGGTCGTTGATGTGAGCCCGCTCGGGGCCGCCAACGGCAGTGACGGGTACCGTGTGACCACCCAGCGTCCCGGCGCCTGGTTCTTCCGTGATCGTCAGACGTATACCGCTCGCGGAATTATCTTCGCCGGCGGGGCCCTCGGTACCAACGAATTATTGGCCAACTGCAAGCACGGCGGTTCGTTGCCCCGGGTCAGCGATCGCCTTGGTGAACTGGTGCGCACCAACAGCGAATCGGTTCTGAACGTGCGCCTGCCCGAGGACCGCAAGACCTGGAACGATGTCACCGCCAGCAGCAGTGTGCACGTCGATCAGGATACCCACATCGAGTTTCTCACCTATGGTCGCAACGCGGACTTCCTGAGCTTGCTTTGCACGCTGTTGGTCGGGAAGGGTAACCGCGTGACGCGGCCGTTGAAGTGGCTGGGGAATATCGTGTTGCACCCGGTGCAATGGCTCAAGTCAATGTGGCCAAGGGGCTGGAGCCGACACATGGTGATGCTGCTGGTGATGCAGACATTGGACAATGCGATTGCACTGCGTCCCAGGAAGCGTTGGCTGGGCCGCGGCTATCGCCTCGTCACCGAGCAGAACCGCAAAAAGCCCAATCCGACGTACATCGAGATGGGGAATCAGGCCGCTCAGTGGCTGGCCAGGCACACCGGCGGTATCGCCCAGAGCAACGTACTGGAAGC
This sequence comes from Pseudomonas sp. IT-196MI5, assembly GCF_949767415.1. Lineage (NCBI taxonomy): Bacteria > Pseudomonadati > Pseudomonadota > Gammaproteobacteria > Pseudomonadales > Pseudomonadaceae > Pseudomonas > Pseudomonas sp. IT-196MI5. Next base: position 69,884 of record NZ_CATKPZ010000008.1, on the reverse strand, counting down.
GCTGGGCAACATTCCGACAACCGCCCATGTGCTGGGAGGCGCCGTGATCGGCGCCGATGCCCAACGCGGCGTGATTGATCAGAACCTGCACGTTTTTGGTTACCAGAACATGTTGGTGTGTGACGGTGCTGCGATGCCTGCAAATCCCGGGGTTAATCCTGCGCTGACCATCACGGCGCTTGCCGAGTACGCCATGGCGCAGATTCCACAGGCTCCTGTGTACTTGAACTGAAATACTGTTCGCACCGCGTGACCGCATGGTTGCGCGGTTTTTTCAAGGCTCTGGCGCAGTTGCCTGCCCGGCAATGACGCCAGCAGTGGAAGATTCGACTTTTTCGCGCTTCGCTCCCAAGCCGACAACAATGTTGTTACACGTCGCTACCAGGATCTGCGCAGCAGGATTTTCCACGCCTGAGAAGTGGCCAGCGAGTTCGAGCATGATGAATCCATGCGCGGCACTCCACAGCTGTGGCGCGATGAGAGCAGGATCGATTTTACGAACGCATTTGGCATCGACCAGGCGAGCGCAAGCGTCGATCAGAATCGCGTATGTCGCTTTGAAGGCTTCCGATTGCCCATTTGCAATCGATGTCATGGTACCTCGCGAGGGGCTATATCTGCCGTCAATCGAAAGACCGAACATCAAGTCGTACAGATGGGGATTGCTTCGTGCAAGGTCTCGGCAAGCCAGGAGCATCGCACACAAGTCGGCTATGGGATCCTCCGTGATGGGCACACGCTTGAAGACTGCAGCCAACCGCTTGAATCCCTCGTCAGCGACCGCTTGTAGAAGTTCCGGCACTCCGCCGAAGTGTGTGTAAACCCCCATCGTCGACAGGCCGGCTTCGCTCGCGACCGAACGGGCCTTGACTTCGGACGGGCCGCTGGTGGCGAGCACACGGATGGTTGCCTCGACGAGGCGGGTGGGGGCACTAGGGAGTGAGTTATCAGTGGTCATGTTGCAATACTGCCATAACGGCGTTATGTTTATCAAATAACAGCGTTATAGATCTGTAACCGCTCGATCATGAGGATTCAGGCAATGCGCACTTTGAATAAAGCAGGTGTCTTCGGACTCACCCTGGCAGCAGCAGTCATGTCACCGGCGCTGTGGGCAGACGACAATTCGCCGGTTGGTCTGTGGCAGAACATCGACGATGTCAGCGGCAAGCCGAGGGCATTGATTCGCATCACTGAATCCAATGGCACTCTGAAGGGCATTATCGAAAAAGCGTTTCCCACCCTCAAAGAAGATCCGAATCCGAGGTGCAAGAAATGTGAAGGCGTGAACAAGAACGCGCCGATTGTGGGCCTGACCATTCTGACCGGTTTGCGAAAGGATGGCGAAGAGTACACCGGTGGCCAAATCCTCGATCCGGATAACGGCAAGGTCTATAGCAGTAAAGTCTACCTGACCGACAACGGCAAAAAGCTCAGCGTGCGCGGCTACATTGGCGTGCCGGTATTAGGGCGCTCACAAACCTGGGTACGCCAGGAATAAGGAAGCACGATGAAAGCATTCATTATCGATCGCTACGGAAAAAAGGCTGCGTTACGGGCGACCGAAATACCAGAACCTGAATTGGGCAAGGATGATGTTTTAGTCCAGATCCATGCGGCGGGTGTAAACCCTCTGGATTTAAAAATCCGGGACGGTGAGTTCAAAATGATTTTGCCTTATCGCATGCCGCTTGTTCTGGGTAATGATTTGGCTGGGGTCGTCGTACGGGTCGGTTCAGGCGTGCAGCAATTCAAGGCGGGTGATGAGGTCTACGCACGGCCCGATGACAATCGAATCGGTGCATTCGCCGAATTCATTGCGATCGATCAACGTTCGCTGGCGATCAAGCCGAAAGGTCTCACCATGGAAGAAGCGGCTTCGATCCCTCTGGTTGGTTTGACCGCGTGGCAGGCGCTGGTTGAAAAAGCGAACCTGAAGAAAGGCCAAAAGGTACTTATCCATGCGGGCTCCGGTGGCGTGGGAACACTGGCCATTCAGCTGGCCAAACACCTGGGGGCGACCGTCGCGACGACCACAAGCACGGCGAATGTCGAATGGGTGAAGCGTCTCGGTGCGGATATCGTGATCGATTACCGCAAAGACGATTTCGAAAAGATCCTGCACGACTACGATGTGGTCTTGAACAGCCTCGGCACAGAGACTCTCGAAAAATCGTTACGCATCCTCAAGCCGGGTGGAAAGCTCATCTCAATCTCTGGACCACCGGATGTGGACTTTGCGAAAAGCGCCGGATTGTCCGGGTTCCTGAAACTGGTCATGCGTCTGTTGAGTTATGGGATCAGGAAAAAAGCCAAGCGTCGTGGCGTCAGTTACTCATTTCTTTATATGAGAGCCAGTGGTGAGCAATTGCGCAAGATTACCGCGCTCATCGATTCCCGAGTCATACGCCCGGTGGTGGACCGGGTTTTTCCTTTCGAATCGACCCCGGAGGCCTTGGCTTATGTTGAAACCGGCCGGGCAAAAGGCAAGGTCATCGTCAAGGTAAAGTAACGAGATGACGTCCATGTTCGAAAACTTCGAAACGCACCGAATTGCCGTAGGTGATGTAGACATTGCCTGTGTTGCAGCGGGTATAGGCGAACCCATACTGATGCTGCATGGTTTTCCGCAGACCATGGCGCTCTGGGCGCGTATCGCGCCTGGGTTGGTCGCGCGTGGCTATCGGGTTGTCTGTGCTGATTTGCGTGGGTATGGCGCATCGGCCAAGCCGCCGGCTCAACCGGATCTGTCGAACTACGGATTTCGCGCCATGGCTGCGGATCAGGTCGAACTGATGCGTGTGCTCGGACATGAACGGTTCCATCTTGTCGGACACGACCGTGGTGCGCGCACTGCATACCGGATGACGCTGGATGATCCAGACAAGGTGGCGAGCGTCACGCTAATGGACATCGTCCCTACGGCTGTGATGCTGACAGATCTGCGCAAGGACGTAGCCCGCAGTTACTGGCACTGGTTTTTCCTGTCTCAGCCTGCACCCTTCCCGGAGCGCATGATTGAGGCGAATCCCGATTTCTTTTTCGAGAGCTGCCTATTCGGCTGGGGCGCCGCAGGGCTGAAAGATTTCGATGCTGACCAACTGGCGGCGTATCGCAAAGCCTGGCGTGATCCGGCGACGATCGCCGGGTTTTGCAACGACTATCGTGCCACGCTCACTGTGGATCTGGAGGACGATTTGTCCGACTCCAGACGCCGCATCACCGCGCCCGCGCTGATTCTCTATGGCGCCTCGGGTGCGATGGCCAGGCACTATGATTTACCCGCCACCTGGGTGAGTCGCTGCACAGTGATGGAGGCCTCTGCGATAGTGGGCGGGCATTTTTTTGCTGATGCCCGGCCAGACGAGGTCATTGAGAGAATCGCCGCATTTTTGGCAAGCCATCCCTTGCAGTCTTGCTGAAAACTTCCCCGCTCGGGATTGCCGCTGAGATTACGACCTACGTGGACTGCGACGGTGACAGTGTCGCGAGAATTTTTTCGCGGCAGACCTCCAGAATCTCATCCGCCAGCGGGGAATCATCCGGACAAGCCCGCGACAACACGACTGCGCCGATCACATGGGCAAGCATGTCGATCATCTGTGCTCGCACTGTGTGCGGATCCACGTCGCCCAGCGAGTCCCCAGGCTCAAGGGCAGTCAGCATGCTTTCGACCCCGTCGGCAAACGTTGCCTTGATCTCCCCTGATTGACGCGCAGCGTCCCCGCAGAGGGCTGCCATCGTGCAGCCAGCGTTGCGGCCATCACGGTGAGCCCGTGACAGGTAGATATTGACGAACTCGGTGACGTCGAGGCCTGCGCTATTGACCAGGCTCTGCGAAAGCCCGTTCGCCGCTGCTTCAGCCATCAAATCGGCTTTGGAGCGAAAGTGCTTGTAGAACCCGCCATGGGTGAACCCGGCAGCGGCCATCAGTTCCGCGACCCCCACACCGTCATAGCCGCGTTCACGAAACAGGGCAGAGGCCGTCTCGACGATGTGCGCCCGGTTCGCCTGTGCCTGCGCTTTGGTGACTCTCATACCCACATGCCTCTTTGAATCTGCTGACTGTCAGGTAGCCAATATACATTGATGTCAATCATCATCAAAGTTATTGACGATTAAGATTATGATCATCATCATAACGGCTCGCCAACTTTGGAAGGGCTCAGGCCATGAGCGCCGCCCACCTGAAAGCGCCGATCGCATGGCGATGCACACTCGCAACAACGACCATCAGTCAACGTGGGAGAAACAAGGCATGACCGAACAAACTTTATTTGAGCCCTACACCCTCGGCTCCCTGACGCTCTCCAACCGGGTGGTCCTGGCGCCGCTGACGCGCAACCGCGCCGGCGCGGGCTTCGTTCCAAGCGAGTTCGCTGCAACGTATTACAGCCAGCGGGCGTCGGCCGGCCTGCAGATTTCCGAGGCCACACAGATTTCGCAGCAGGGGCAGGGCTACCAAGATACGCCCGGCATCTACTCGCAAGCGCAGATCGACGCGTGGCGTGAGGTCACCGATGCCGTCCATGGGAAGAACGGGAAAATTTTCCTGCAGTTGTGGCACGTCGGACGAGTTTCGCATGTTGATCTGCAGGAGAACGGTGCCGCTCCGGTGGCGCCCTCGGCCATTCGGGCCGCAACCAAGACGTTCGTCAACAACAGCTTTGTCGACGTTTCCGAGCCTCGGGCGCTGGCGCTCGACGAACTGCCCGGGATCGTCAACGATTTCCGCCAGGCCGCGGCGAACGCTATTGCCGCAGGCTTCGATGGCGTCGAGATCCATGGCGCCAATGGCTATCTGCTGGACCAGTTCGTCAAGGACGGTGCCAACGTACGCACCGATGCCTACGGCGGGTCGATCGAAAATCGCGCGCGGCTGCTGCTGGAGGTTACGGCAGCAGTGGTGGCAGAGATCGGCGCCGAGCGCACCGGCATTCGTATCTCGCCGGTTTCGCCCACCAATGGTGTCTCGAGCAGCGATCCACAGGGGCAGTTCGACTACATCGTCGATCAGCTCGACGCCTTGGGCATCGTCTATCTCCATGTCGTCGAGGGCGCGACCGGCGGGCCGCGCGAGGTCGCACCGTTCGACTTTGATTCCCTGCGCCGGCGATTCAGGAACACCTACATCGCCAACAATGGTTATGACCTGGATCTCGCTACCTCCCGGCTCACCGAAGGCAAGGCAGACCTCTTCGCGTTCGGGCGCCCATTCATTGCCAACCCCGATCTGGTGGAACGTCTGAAAACCGCGGCGCCGTTGGCGTCGTTCGATCCGGCCACGCTTTTCGGCGGTGGTGCTGCGGGATACATCGACTATCCGGCCCTCGCTGACGCCAGCGCCCTGTAACACTGGCGCGGTGTCGATTTATACGTTGCATGCCCGACATGGGTTCACCTGATCAAGAGAGCAACTATATGACTACCCATATGACTACCCATCCCGCAGTCCTGATTACCGGCGCTTCCTCCGGTATCGGCGCCACCTATGCCGAGCGCTTCGCACGTCGCGGCCACGATCTGGTGCTGGTTGCCCGCGACAAAGTCAGGCTGGAAACACTGGCGGCTCGCCTGCGCGAGGAACACAGCATCGCTGTCGATATCCTCCAGGCCGATCTTACCCAGCCCGGCGACCTGGCCGTCGTCGAGACGCGCCTGCGCGATGATTCGCGCATTGGCATCCTCATTAACAATGCCGGGGCTGCCCAGTCTGGCAGCTTCATCGAGCAGGCGACCGACGATGTCGCGCGACTCGTCGCGCTCAACACCACCTCGCTGGTGCGACTCGCCAGCGCAATCGCCCCTCGGCTTGCGCAGGCCGGTGAAGGTGCGATCGTCAATATCGGCTCAGTGGTTGGCTTGGCGCCGGAATTCGGCATGTCGGTCTATGGCGCGACCAAGGCCTTCGTGTTGTTCCTTTCCCAGGGACTGAGTCTGGAACTCGCGCCCAAAGGCGTCTATGTCCAGGCCGTGCTTCCTGCCGGAACCCGCACGGAGATTTGGGGGCGGGCGGGCATCGACGTCAATGCGCTGCCGGAACTGATGGAGGTGGGTGAGCTGGTGGATGCCGCGTTGGTGGGCTTCGATCGGCGTGAGCTGGTGACCATCCCGCCACTGCATGACGCCAGTCGCTGGACCGCCCTGGATGCCGCGCGACAAGCGCTGATTTCGGACATTCGACAAGCGCATGTCGCAGAGCGGTATCGCACGGAGTAAACAATGACCCATTCCGACAATGACCTTGGATCGGGCACGTCCTACGCAAGCGCCGTGAACCGCTCGATCAGTGTCGCAGGGACTGTGTTTGCCTACCGTGACCTGGGGCCTCGCAGCGGGGTGCCGCTGATTCTTCTCAACCATTGGGGCGCGGTATTGGACAACTTCGACCCGCGGATCATCGATGGTCTTGCCAGTCAGCATCGCGTCATCGCCACTGACTACCGGGGCATCGGCGCATCGGGAGGAGCAGCGCCCGTGACCATTGATGAAATGGCGCGGGATGCGATAGCCCTGATCCACGGGCTGGGCCTGGAGAAGGTTGATCTAGTCGGTTTTTCCCTTGGCGGATTCGTGGCACAGGACATCGTGCTCAAAGCCCCTGACCTGGTACGCAAGCTCATTTTGGCGGGTACGGGGCCGGCGGGCGGCAAAGACATTGACAAGGTAGGGGCGGCATCCTGGCCATTGATGATCAAGGGGTTACTGACCCTGCGGGATCCGAAGTTCTACCTGTTCTTCACCGCCTCGACCAATGGTCGCCAAGCCGCGAAGGCCTTCTTGAAGCGACTGAAGGAGCGCAAAACGGATCGGGACAAGGGACCCACGCCAAGTGCCTTCTCGCGACAGTTGAAGGCGATCAAGGCGTGGGGGCAGCAGGCACCCCAGGACCTCGGCAGTATCCGGATCCCGGTACTGATCGCCAATGGTGACAACGACATCATGGTGCCGACAGTGAACTCAACTGATATGGCCCGCCGCATCCCGAACTCGCAATTGATCATCTATGAAGATGCCGGACATGGTGCGATTTTCCAGAATCACGCCAATTTCGTGGCGCAGGCGCTGGCTTTTCTCGATCCCGAACAACCTGACAAAACGTTACCTGACCCGCACTAGTTGTTCCGTTGCCCGAGGCATTGGCACCTTCAGTTGATTTCGACCTGCAGGATCCTTGAGGAGAAGATGATGTCGTTCAAGGCACTGCTCGCAACAAAGACAGACGATAAGATTTCGGCCAGCGTAGTTGATATGCATGAGCGAGATCTCATGCCTGGCGCACTGCCTGTTGAGGAGGCTGTTCGACGCTACCTGCCGGCGATGCGCAGCGTGGTGGAAAAAGTTGAGGGTCAGTTCAGGCAAGTTTGTCTGCAGGGCCAGTTCGAGCAACACATCCAGCTTGCCATTGGTAGCAACGAGCACTTGGGAGTCGAAATCTGACACGCCTTGATGATTCCTGAGGCCGACAATCGGGTGAATTCCTGACACCTTTGAAGCGGCGCGGAGATCGACGATGGCTATCAGTGTTTTTGACTTGCTCAAGAGTGGTGTCGGCCCCTCCAGCTCCCATACCGTCGGCCCGATGCGTGCCGGTGCTTTGTTTGTCGAGCATTTTGACCTGCGGGGGAGTGGAACATGCTGCAACTGACCGAGCCTGGCCGGCCACAACCGCCGGTGTTGCGTATTGGTTTCTGGTTGATGGAAGCCTTCGATTTGTATGCCCTTGCCAATGCGCTGGAGCCATTGCGCCAGGCCAATCAGTTGGCGGGGTGCAATGTTTGCCAATGGCAAATGCTTAGCCTGGACGGACAGCAACTGAACGCCAGCAACGGCATCGCAACCGCCACTGCACGGCTGGATCAAGCACAAATGTTCGATGTATTAATCCTCTGCGGTGGGGATAACCTGCATCTTCAAACTGAATATCCAGACTTGCTCCAGCAGCTGAACCACTGGGCGAGGCAACCGATCAGCCTGGGGGCGTTGGGTAAGGCCGGTTGGTTGCTGGCGCAGATTGGCGCGCTGGATGGTTTCCGTTGCAGCTTGCCGCAGCCCACCCCAACACTGACCTTTGCTGCTTTGCGCGAGTTGACGCCGGTAGCGGCACCGTTCTGTGTCGATCGCCAACGTCTGACCTGCGTCGGCCCGCAGGCCGTTCAAGGGTTGATGCACGAGCTTCTCGCCCGGACCCACGGTCGTGGTCTGATACTGCGGATGGAAAAACATGCAGCACGCCAGGCCCGGCCGCTACTTCCCTTGCATGACGCCCCGGAAAAACTTCAAGCAACACTGGCATTGATGACCGAGCACTTGCGCCGAACGCTGGGTATCGACGAACTGGCCGACACCATGGGCATTTCCCGGCGACATCTGGAACGGCTGTTCAAGCGCAGTCTGGGTTGTTCGCCGTCGCGACACTACCTGGACCTGCGGCTGCAACAGGCGCGCCAGTTGTTGCGGGCCGGTGAACATTCTTTGTCGGATGTCGCCGGGGAGTGCGGTTTCGTCTCGGTGCAACATTTCTTGCGATGCTATCGCCAATACTTCGGAGCACACCCTCGCGATCATATGGGCGCGAGCTTGCTCACGAAGGCGCAGGATCAGCGAGTAGCAATGTTGAACGCACCGGCCACATCGCGAACAAGCGCGCTCCCGCACTGACTGCGTTGCCAATGCCTCCGCCAAGCGTCTTTTACCGCGCTTGCCGGGGGCATTTTTGTTTCTGCCGGGGGCTCGGGGACCCGATTCGCAAACAGCGGATATAACCAATTACAGGTCGGATTCGCGCAAAAAACCTCACCTTGCATCTGTTCGAATGATCTTCAGCGGCCCGCCAGATTGGCGCCTTCTGTTGCTCAAACAATGACAAGGATAAATGACATGCAAATGCCGAAAACCATCCAGATCAAGAACGGCGAAAAAGTGAATCCGACGTTCTCGGCTCAGGAATATGCCAACCGCCAGGCCAAATTGCGGGCTTATCTGGCGCAGAACAATATCGACGCGGCAGTCTTCACGTCCTATCACAACATCAACTACTACAGCGATTTCCTGTACTGCTCCTTCGGGCGTCAGTACGCGCTGGTCGTGACCCAGGACAGCGCCGTGACCATCAGCGCCAACATCGATGGCGGTCAGCCATGGCGCCGTACCGTCGGCACTGAAAACATCGTCTACACCGACTGGCAGCGCGACAACTACTTCGTCGCGATCCAGCAGGCCTTGCCCAAGGCCGGGCGCATCGGCATCGAGTTCGATCATCTGAACTTGCTCAATCGCGACAAACTCGCCAGCCGCTATCCGCAGGCTGAGCTGGTGGATATCGCCGTACCGTGCATGCGTATGCGCATGATCAAGTCCGCCGAAGAACACGCGATCATCCGTCATGGCGCGCGCATCGCGGACATCGGCGGTGCGGCCATCGTCGAAGCCTTGCGTGATCAGGTGCCAGAATACGAAGTAGCCCTGCATGCCACTCAGGCGATGGTGCGCGAAATTGCCCGCACTTTCCCTGATTCCGAACTGATGGACACCTGGACCTGGTTCCAGTCCGGTATCAACACCGATGGTGCACATAACCCGGTGACCTCGCGCAAGGTCAACAAGGGTGACATCCTCAGCCTTAACTGCTTCCCGATGATTGCCGGTTACTACACCGCACTGGAACGTACCTTGTTCCTGGATCACTGCTCCGACGAGCATCTGCGTTTGTGGGAGGTTAACGTCAAAGTGCACGAGGCTGGTCTGAAGCTGATCAAGCCAGGCATGCGCTGCTGCGATATCGCGCTGCAATTGAACGAGATCTTCCTGGAACACGATCTGCTGCAATACCGCACCTTCGGCTACGGCCACTCCTTCGGTACGCTGAGCCATTACTACGGGCGCGAAGCCGGGCTGGAGTTGCGCGAAGACATCGACACGGTGCTGGAGCCAGGAATGGTGGTGTCCATTGAACCGATGATCATGCTGCCCGAGGGTCTTCCGGGTGCCGGCGGGTATCGTGAACACGACATCCTGATTGTCAACGAACAGGGTGGGGAAAACATCACCAAGTTCCCGTATGGCCCGGAACACAACATCATCAAGAAGTAAGATCCTGCGCCGCACAGTGAACCTGTGCGGCGTTTTGCTTTGACGAGCGGCGAAAAATCTTCCCGGTGGCTGAGATAAACCGGAACAAAACAATGCATGCACGCTTGAAAGCGCGCAGCATTTACCGAGCCTTGACCCTGCCAAGTAAAACAATAGAGGGTTTTGTCATGTTCTACGTCCCGACGCTTCACCTCGATCACCACACCTCTGACACCGGAGGTGCCCAATGAGCACCCAGAGCGCAAGCCTGACGCCGACCCTGGCGCAGAAACTTGAACAGACCGCCGAGCGCAAGGCCCTGCGGCGCGCGGCCAGTGCCAGCTTCATGGGCAATTTCGTCGAGTGGTTCGACTATGCGGCCTACGGCTACCTGGCAACCGTCATCGCGCTCACGTTTTTTCCGCAAACCGACAAGACGACCGCGCTACTGGCGACGTTCGCCGTGTTTGCACTGTCGTTTATCGTCCGCCCGCTGGGGGGGCTGGTCTGGGGCCACTTCGGTGACAAATACGGGCGGCGTAGTGCGCTGTCCTGGTCGATTCTGATCATGTCGATCTCGACCTTTTGCATCGGCATCCTGCCGACCTACAACCATATCGGCCTGTGGGCACCGGCCTTGTTGTTGCTGATTCGCTTGTTCCAGGGTTTTTCCGCTTCAGGTGAATACGCCGGGGCATCGGCCTTTCTCGCCGAGTATGCGCCCGAGGGTAAACGCGGTTTGTACACCAGCATTGTCCCGGCGAGTACGGCGGCTGGTTTGCTCTTCGGCGCGGTCTTTGTCGCCGGCCTGCATGCGTGGATGAGTGTCGAGGATCTGCACAGCTGGGGCTGGCGTTTACCCTTTCTGCTGGCAGCGCCATTTGGGCTCGTGGGGCGTTACATCCGCATGAGCCTGCAAGACACGCCCAAGTTCCTGGAGATGGAAAAACGCCTTGAAGCAAAGGAATGCGCAACCCACGCTCCGGTTCGCGAATTGCTGACCGTGCACCGACGCAGTGTGATGATCGGGATCGGCGCGACCTGCCTGAATGCGGTGGCGTTCTACTTGTTGCTCAGCTACATGCCGACCTACCTGTCCACCGAAATGGGCATGAGCGAAAGTGATTCGTTCCTGGCATCCACGGTATCGCTGGCGACTTACATCGGGCTGATCTTTCTGATGGGCACACTGTCGGATCGGTTCGGACGCAAAACCATGCTGCTGAGCGCTTCAATATTGTTCCTGGCGCTGACATTTCCGCTGTTCGGGATGTTGGAGAATCAACCGCTGATGGTGATTCTGATGATCCAGATTGCTTTCGGCGCGATCCTGGCGATGAACGACGGCACCTTGCCGTGCTTCCTTGCCGAGATTTTCCCCACCCGCGTCCGCTTCAGTGGTTTTGCCTTCAGCTTCAACATCTCCAATGCGGTGTTCGGCGGCACCGCGCCGTTTATCGCAACCTGGCTGATTCAACTGACCGGCAACAAAATGGCCCCGGCCTGGTATCTGCTGGCTGCAGCGGCGGTGGCATTGATTGCCATGTTGGCAAGCCGGGAAACTGCGCATAAAGCCTTACAGGATTGACCCGCACTCGGCGATCTCACTGCCGCCATCGCGAGCAAGCTCGCTCCCACAGGGGATCTTCAGTGGACATGCAATCGATGTTCACAAAGATCAAATGTGGGAGCGAGCTTGCTCGCGAAGAGGCCAGTCCATCAATGCACCGCCGCTACCTGCTTGCGCTCACCCATCGGCGATACGCCAAAGAAACGGCTGTAGCATTTGGAAAAATGCGCAGGCGAAACGAAGCCGCAGGCGAGGGCGATATCACGTACCTGCGATTCGCTGCGCAGCAATAATTGACGTGCCCGTGCAAGACGCAATTCAAGGTAATACTGACTCGGCGTGCGCTGCAGATGCTTGTGAAACAGGCGTTCGAGCTGGCGCACCGACACCTCGTTCAACCGCGCAAGTTCCTCAAGGCCCACCGGCTCCTCGAGATTGGCTTCCATGATCGCCACCATCTGGCTGAGCTTGGGCTGCGAGGTGCCCAGCTTTTGTCGCAATGGCACACGCTGTTGTTCCTGTGCATTGCGTACCCGATCACACAACAACAATTCGGCTGCATGGGCTGCGATATCGCGACCACCAGGTTCGCGGGCGATCAGTTGCAGGGTCATGTCCATGGAGGCCACGCCACCGGAGCAGGTGTAGCGATCACGGTCCAGCTCGAACAACTGGTTGGAAATGATGATCCCCGGAAAACGCTCTTTCAGTGCTTCGATGTCTTCCCAGTGAATCGTGCAGCGATAGCCCTTGAGCAGATCGGCTCGCGCCAACAAGTGGCTGCCGGTGCAGATCCCGCCCAGCGGCACTTGATCATGCGCCAGCTTGCGTAGCCAATTGAGCAGTGGTCGGCTGCCGTGATTGGAGACGATCGGGTTTGATCCGACAACGAACAGCATGTCGAGTCTGGGTGCATCGGTGATCGTATGGTCAGGCAGAATGCGCATGCCGTTGCTGGCCGTCACCGGTTCCAGGCTGGCGGCGATGATGACCGTACGGAACATCGGTTTGCGCGCGGCCAGGTTGGCCATGCGCAGTGTTTCCACGGCGGAGGCGAAGCCGATGGTGGTGAAGTTGGGGATGACCAGGAAACCCACGGTTTTCACCGGTCGTTGTTCATTCGCCGAACGTCCTGCGGCAGGTTTCACCACCTGGAGTTTCGTCATTATTACCGCTCCTCAACTGCATCAGTGACATGCGCCGCGGCAAGCTGCCGATACGGGCAACGTCATCTCGTTTTTGTGATTGTAAGCCCTGTTTACAGGCTTCAGGATTTTACTGTGTGTGTCCGGACAATGGACCGTGACGAAAGGAATACGCACGCAAGATGTCATGAGTCTCGATTGGCCGAAGGGGGGCGTAGAAAACGTGGGGAGCAAGGCATGAGTGATCAACAAAAAAACCGGCCAGCTCCGTGGTGGAGAGCGGCCGGAAAGAGGTGAACGAGGATGAGTGTTGCTATCGTGGATAGCGCTTCAAGCGTTTTCGGTTCGTGCGATGTCGACGGCTTGCACTGTCTTCTTCCTGGAGTTGAAGATTGCGCCCATACAGACGATGGACAGTGTCAGCGCACCTGTCGCTACAACTTCCATGCGATGCTGCGGCAAGATCAGCATGACCACCAGGATGCTCAAGATGCAGGCGATGACCAGGTAGCTGAGCCAGGGGAAAAACCACATCTTGAACGCGATCGGTTGCCGCGAAGCATTCATCTTCTTGCGCAGTACCAGTTGCGAAACAGCGATGACCAGATAGACCAGCAGCGCAACGGCACCGGAGCTGGCCAGGAGGAAGGAGAAGACTTCGTTGGGTGCAAAGTAATTGAGCGCCGTGGTCAGAAAACCGACCGCGGTGCTGGCCAGCACCGCGATATAAGGCACCCCTGAAGATGACGTCTTCTGCAGTACTCGAGGACCATCACCGCGTTTGCTCAGGGAGTAGACCATGCGTGACGCGGTATAGATGGCTGAGTTGAGGCAGCTGGCGACAGCAATCAGCACGACGATATCGACGATCATTTTCGCGTGTGGAATGTTCATCAACTCGAGCGTTCTCTGATAAGAGCCGACTTCCATGAGCATGGGGTCGTTCCAGGGGACGATGGAGATGATGAGGAATACCGAGACGATATAGAAAATCCCCATTCGCCAGACAACGGAGTTGGTCGCGCGGGTGATCTGTTTGGCGGGGTTTTGCGATTCGGCAGCGGCAATGGTGACGATTTCCGTGCCCATGAAGCTGAACACGGTGGTGAGCATCGCGCCGATGACGGCGGTCATGCCATTGGGCATGAAACCACCGAACTCATGACTTAGTTGAACGACCCCACTCACCGTCGTATCCGGTAATCCGCCCACCAGGGCAAGCGCGCCAAGCGCGATAAACCCCAGAACCGCGATGACTTTGAGCATGGCGAACCAGAACTCGAACTCCCCGTACCGGGCGACACTGAACAGGTTGGTCAATGTCAGCAGGCCGGTGACCGCTATGGCGAACTCCCAGGTCTGAATGGCGGGAAACCAGGCGTGCAGGATGGCGGCAGCGGCGATGGCTTCTATCGGAATGACCAGTACCCAGAACCACCAGTACAGCCAGCCGATGGTGAAGCCGGCGCTGCGTCCCATCGCTCGCTCGGCGTAGGTCGAAAAAGATCCTGTATCGGGCGACGCTACGGCCATCTCTCCCAGCATGCGCATCACCAGCACGACCAGGGTGCCGGAAAAAATGTACGCCAGGATGGCGGCCGGCCCCGCCGAGGCGATGGCGTGTCCTGAACCGATGAACAGGCCGGCGCCAATGGCACCGGCAATGGACAGCATGGTGACGTGACGCTGCTTGAGGCCTGGGGCCAAGGTTGAGCTGCTGGACATGAGACTTACCCTTTTTATTTTACTTGGGGAGGGTGAAGCAATAACCGTGAGTACTCTTTTCGGCACCTCCGTGTGTTCTTCAGGTGTCCAAATCGAAAGCCTCGCGCACAGCGGCGCTGATGCCAGAGACACAGACCTCCAGAATCAGCTCGCCTTTCTCGCGACTGGAACCTTTAGGGGATGACAGTGTTCCGCAGGCCGGTGTGCGCTCGGCAATGATGGGAAAGACGTCGTAAGGCGGGAAGGTCGCGGGAGGATGATCAACCGCACGACTCAGATCGACCTTGTCGGGGTGCAGGGCCAGCATCAAAGAGGTTTCGAAAATACCGCCATGCTCGATATCCCAGCCGAGAAATCCCTCGGGATATAGCTTTTCGATGACCGCAGGGTCGTTGACGAAGTCCCAATAGGACAGCACAACGACCTTGAAGTCGCTGATGCCACCGTAGCGAAGCTCCCGAAGGGCAAGGTCTATGCCCTCGACAATGAACATCGAGTTTTCAAAGTGCCCGTTCATCATCACCAGTTTGCGTGCGCCATGGCGTGCAAGTTCTCTGATGATGTCCTGCACGGTATGGGTCAGCGTGGCTCCATCGAGGCTGGTTGTTCCCGGGAAGTGGTTGCCGCCGCCTGATTTCTGCTGAGACTTGTAGCCATAGGCGAGGGCAGGCAAGACCAGGCCGCTGACATTCTGCGCTACCGCCTTGCATATCGCGCAAGGCAGCAGCACATCGACTTCCATGCACATGTGATGTCCATGCTGTTCCAGTGCACCCACGGGCAGAAAGATCGGGCTGCCGGCAGCGACCTTCTCTGCATACGCAGGCCAGGTGAGTTCTCCAATAACGACACTGTTGTTCATCTGCACACCCTCTGAAAGTGTTTGACCGTTGGTAATTTTCAACCGGTGGTTGGGGGCGTTTGCCTATCGCCTGACCGACCTTGCCGATTGCAGGAATCGAAGGTGGCGCGTGAATCAATTCGATCAGAGGGGGAGGGTGCAGATTTGTCTGAATCCGACCCGTAAATGACAAAACACCCTCTGATTTGTCATTTCTGTCCGGTTATCGGATTAAGGCTCGTCGCTTTTGCATGAGAAGGGGCATGAGTCGGATCTGACAAAGTCCAGGTCGAGCGCGCACAAAAACGGGTGATGGCGACCTGCTGCAATGCATCCAGCCAGCGAATGATGCTGTGGTTGGCAGCGATAGCAGGCAGCAGGCAAGAGCAAAAGGATGAGACGGACAGGAGCACTTTTCATCAGAGCCACTTTCCATCACCAGGCGAGACAATAATGAAAAATCGCATCGACCTTTCACGCCGTACATTCCTCAAGACCTCCAGCATCCTGGCAGGCACCGCAGCGCTTTCTGGTTTGCTGCCTTTGAGAAGCTTCGCCGCAGCGGAAAAAGAACTGGTCATACTCGCATGGGCCGGACACGCAGAGCCGGACATCGTCGCTGATTTCGAGCGCCAATATGGGGTCAAGGTCCGGGCCAAGTACTACACCGGCGGCGACAACATGCTGGGGTTGATCTCACAGTCCCCGCCCGGCACTTTCGACCTGATCCTGTCCGACGCCGAATACGTCCAGCAACTCAATGCCGCCGAGTACATCGAGCAACTTGACCCCGCTGACTACCCCTTCGATGACTTCTACCCGGAGTTCCAGCATTTTCCCGGGCACTGGCAGGGGGACAAGCTCTACTCGGTGCTGATTCGCTTTGGCTTCCTCGGCATCGCCTACAACACCCGACTCGTTCCCGAAGCCAAGGTGCACAGCTATGACGTGTTCTGGGACGAAAGCCTCAAGGGCAAGGTTGGACACTTCGACTGGCACCTGCCGAATCTCGGACAGATCAGCTTGATGAATGGCAACGTGCGCCCGTACGACATCGATACCGCGCACTGGCAAACGGTGCAGCAGAAGATGATGAGCTTGCGTGCGCAAATCGGCGGTTTCTTCGATTACGGCGGAACCTTTTCTTCACTGAAAAATGGTCAGATCCATGCCATGTGCGGCATCGGCGACTGGATCACCGGTGTCTTGCAACGTGCCGGCGCACCGGTGAAAACCGTCTTGCCGAAAGAGGGCGGGTTGCAATGGACGGAGTCTTACTGCATCGCTAAAAAAGCACACAGCCCGGAGCTGGCGAAGAAGTTCATCCAATACATCACCTCACCCGAAGGCCAGGTCAAGTCGGCGAAGATGGCCGCTTATCCAGCGCTGATCCCGAGCAAAAAGGGATGGGAACTGCTGAACCAGATCGATCCCGCCGAGGCGAAGCGCCAAGGCATGCTGCTCGGTCAGCGCAATGTCATGGATGACATCCGCGATGGTCGTATCAAGTACCGCGAACTCCCGGTCCGGCAGAGTCTGGATGAGTGGAATGACTTCTGGTCGCAATACAAGGGTGCTTGACGAGACGCGTGGAGGTGGTCGCTATGATTTCAGACAAGTTGAAGGCTTCACCGTCGGTACTCTCCGGTAATGTCGGTGCCCGAGCGGAGCGCCGTTCAAGGAGGGTGTGGCGCTTGCCTTGGTTTGGCCTGTGTTTCTCGATGCCAATCCTGACCTGGCAATTGATTTTTTTCGTATTTCCGCTGGCATTTCTGGTGGCCATCAGCTTTTGGCTTGTACGCAACTTCCGGATGGTGCCGACGTTCGAATGGCTCAACTGGAGCTACATGCTCAGTCGCGCCTTTTTTTGGGACGCCTACGTCCATACACTCGCCATGGCGGCGGGTGCCACTGTGCTGGTCAGCCTGGTGGCCTTTCCCTGCGCCTATACGATCGCCTTCAAGTTTCGCGAGTCGGCAAAGCAGCTGCTGGTGTTGCTGCTGGTCACTCCGTTCTTCACCAGCTACCTGGTGCGCACTTATTCATGGCAGGTGTTCCTCAGCGATAACGGCATCTTCAATGCCGCGCTCGGTTTGCTTGGGATAGAGCCGTTTGCCATGTTGAATACGGCGTTCGGTACTTATGTCGGTTATTTCACGCTGTGCCTGCCATTGGTGGTTTTGCTGCAACTGTTCAGCTTGATGTACATCGATCGTTCGTTGATCGAGGCGGCGCACAACCTGGGCTGCGGACGCTTGCGAACGGTGCTGGTGGTGGTGGTGCCGTCGGCGCGGATCGGCATCGTGGTTGCGGCGCTGTTCTGCTTCATCCTGACCTTCGGCGACTTTGTCAGCCCGCTCTACCTGGGCGGTGGTCAGCCGCCGACCTTGAGTACGCTGATTACGGACACCACCAAGTCCGGCCAGCAATGGCCACGCGCGGCGGTAATCGCAACGATGATGATTGTGACGTTGCTCATCGCGGCTTTTGCTGCGGTTCGCTTCGCTTACCGGAGGCGCGCATGAACGAGCATCGGTTGATCAACTTCTTGCTTCGCAGCTTTGTCGTCATGGTGTTCCTCTTCATCTTTTTGCCGATTGCCGGCAGCTTCGTGTTCTCGTTCAACATTGACCGATTCCCTTCCTTGCCGCTGGGCGGTTTCAGCCTGCACTGGTACGAGACGATCGCCAGCGATCCGGCGGTCTGGCAGGCATTCAGGAACAGCCTGACGGTGGGTGTGGTCGTGTCGCTGGTATCAACCCTGCTTGGGTTTACGGCGGCTTACACCGACTTCCGTTACCAGTTTTTCGGCAAGTCGATCTACATGGCGCTTGCGCTACTGCCGCCCACCATTCCGGTGGTGATCATGGGGCTGGCGATGCTGGCTTTCCTGTCGCGGGTCGGGCTTTCCGGCGAGATCTACGCGGTGATGATCAGCCATATCGTGATGTGCGCTCCGTTCGCAATGGCGGTCATCAGGATGCGCCTGGCGCAGATGGATCCGAACATTGAGGCGGCGGCCTGGAACCTGGGAGCCAATCAGTGGAAGGCCATGCGTCATGTGATCCTGCCATTCACGGCGCCGAGCATTTTCGCCGCGCTGTTCGTGACCATGGCCGTTTCCTTCGATGAGTTCGCTGTCGCCTGGTTCGTGTCGGGGCTTAACGAAACGGTGCCCGTGCGCATCCTCAATACGCTGCAAGGGCAGGTGAGCCCGACCATCAACGCGATCGGCACCATCGTCTTTATCACGACCATGACCCTGGTGATCCTCGCGCAACTGCTGTTGATGCGACGGCGTAAGCCCGCCAGTGCCTGATACCACCCTGACAATCATCCGCACACGAAGGATTCAGCCATGACTCAACCGTTGGTGGTATTCGACAACGTGGTTAA
The DNA here is from genome assembly GCF_949767415.1 of Pseudomonas sp. IT-196MI5. Lineage (NCBI taxonomy): Bacteria > Pseudomonadati > Pseudomonadota > Gammaproteobacteria > Pseudomonadales > Pseudomonadaceae > Pseudomonas > Pseudomonas sp. IT-196MI5. The sequence goes on along the minus strand of NZ_CATKPZ010000008.1, from coordinate 51,136 downwards.
ACATTTCGGTAGTTATCAGGCTGTCGAGCGTATGAACCTGGAGATTTACAAAGGTGAGTTCGTCGCGATCATGGGGCCGAGCGGCTGCGGCAAGACCACAACGCTGCGCATGCTCGCGGGGCTGGATAAACCCAGTGAAGGCGAAATTCGTCTTAACGGTGAGCGCATCAATGATCTCTACTCCTGGGAACGGGAGACGCCGCTGGTCTGGCAAAACCTGGCGTTGTTCCCGTTTCTTGACGTGCTGGAGAACGTCGAGTTCGGTCTGCGAATGAGAGGGATGGCCAAGGCTGAGCGACGCAAGAAGGCGCTACTGTGGCTTGAGCGGCTTGGATTGGAGGAGTTCGCCACTCGCGATATAAGCCTGCTCTCCGGTGGTCAGCGGCAACGCGTGGCGTTGGCGCGCTCGTTGGTCACCGAGCCGCCGATCCTGCTGCTCGACGAACCCCTGAGCGCCCTCGACGCTCATCTGAGTGTGCGCATGCAAGGCGTGCTGACTGGACTGCAGAAGGACCTGGGTATCACCTTTGTCTACGTCACTCACAGTCAATCCGAAGCCTTTGCAATGGCCGATCGTGTAGTGATCATGAGTCGAGGCCGGGTCGAACAGATCGGCTCGCCGCAGGAGGTTTTCCTTGAACCTCACAACCGCTTCGTTGCCGAGTTCGTTGGCGGTAAAAACATCCTTGAAGGCACTGTCGTTGGCTTCGACGATAGCGGGTTGGTTTGCCTCGATTCGCAGCACGGTGGATTCCTGGCGCGGCTGCCTGAGGGTAAAACGGTTGTTCCCGCTGAGCGCGTTACGGTCTGCGTAAGCGCCGAGCATATCGACCTGGCCGCGCAGCCTATGCGACGCAACCGGCTGAACTGCACCGTCGTTGGTGAAGAGTTCATCGGCTCGATGGTCAATATCTATCTCGAAGCCAGCGGCGGGCTTGAGTTGCAGGTGCAGAAACGGCATGCCGATTACAACTTGCTTGGCGTGCATTGCGGGCAAAAAATCTTCGCCGAGTGGGATGGCGCGGATGCGCTGATTCTGCGTGGGGACTGACTCGCTGGTTTGCAACCAGGCGTGATAATGCAAGCGCACCACTTGAATCAGCAGTGGGCCAATGGTGTGCAGGTAACAAAAAGTATGAAAAAGGAGATGGGGTGCCAGGGGGCTGGTCCTTGTTCTCGATCAGTAACCTTGTCGCCGCTTCCTCCCGGTTCGGGTGCGGCGCACGCCGTACACCTTTTGCTGCCGAGGCTGTTCCGGCCGGTGAATCAGATTGAGGGGAGAGACAGAGATTTTGGCGTAAGTGTCGACATCGGTTGTGGCAAGAAGGCAGCGGCCATCCTTGAATTTTGCGTAGAAAGTTATTTCCTTTTCTTTATCACATAGCCACCAGCCCGCAACCAGACCAACCAGACCAACCGGACCCAAAAGCAAGGCTCCAGCCAGGCTCCATCGAATAGCACTCCCTTTCTTATTAACTATTTCCTCGGTTGCTGCCTCTAAAGTTTCCAGTTTTGAAGTGGGTATCTTTATTTCAAGAGAAGGTTTTACTGCGGATTTCAAAATGAACAGTCCAGATCGGAATTCAGCATCACCTGTCAGAAAGTCACCGGATATCAGCGTTATCTTCGACATGGTGTTTCTCTTCTGATCAGCTTTAGTCAGCTGATTACTGGGCTCCAAAGGTCTCTGCCAGTCAATCGACTTACGACAAAAAGGTGAGACCGACAGTCACCCCATCGATTCCAGATCATGGGCATTCACAACCGTCATGCCGAGGCGGTCGGCGATCAGCACTTCCAGTCGCGCACCTTTCGAATGCTCCCGGCCAGGGAACGTGGCAACGGTGTCGCAATGCTGACCGATGCAACAGGCTCCCGCGAAGCTGCGCGTGCAGCCAGGAAGGCAAGAACGGCCGCCACGCCCAGCAATATGGCGCTCAATTCGAAGGTCGCTTGATAGCCATTCGAGTCGAAGACCAGCCCGCCAACGGTTGCGCCAGATGCAATAGCGAGTTGGATGATCGCCACCATCAAACCGCCTCCCGCTTCAGCAGCGTCTGGCAACGTTCTCGCCAGCCATGTCCACCATCCCACGGGCGCTGCAGTGGCAACCAGTCCCCATACGCCAAGCAAGACGGTCGTGGTGGTCGCCGAGCTACCGAATGAAACGAGCGCCAGTGCAATCATCGCCATCAAGATCGGGATGACCATGAGGGTTCGATGCAGGCCATTTTTCAAGAACGCTTCAATCAGGAAGGTTCCGGCAAGCCCCGCCAGGCCCAGAACGAGCAACATAAAAGACAGCATGCAGACACTGACGTGCGTGACCGTTTCAAGGAATGGGCGCAAATAGGTAAACAGCATGAACTGGCCCATGAAAAATACACTGACCGCCAACATGCCTAACGCGACTGGAACGCTTTTCATCAACCTGAAGACGTTTCTAGTGCCTGAACCTCTTTGCGATTTCATCGGTGGAAGGCTTACAGACAGCCATACACAAGCGACTATCGCGACTGGGATGACGCACAGGAATGCACCGCGCCAGCCAATCAAGGCGCCGAGAAAACTGCCCAATGGTGCTGCAATCACAGTCGCCAAAGCGTTGCCACCGTTGACGATTGCCATGGCGCGTGTGACCTGGTCATCAGGCACCAGGCGCATGGCGGTTGCCGCCGACAGTGACCAGAAACCACCAATCGCAACACCGATCAGCGCGCGCCCGATCATGAATACTCCGTAGTTCGGTGCAAACGCGACCACTGTTCCGGAAAGGATCATCAACAGCGTCAGGGAAAGAAGCAGCGGTTTACGGTCAACCCGCGCCGCCGCCAGGGGGATCAGAAGGCTGGTGAATAAGGCAAACAGCCCCGAAACGGAAATGCCCTGACCGGCTTGTCCTTCGGTGATCTGCAGATCGGCGGCAATGGGTGTCAGCAGGCTGACGGGCATGAACTCCGATGCCACCAGCACGAAGGCGACGAGCGACATGGCGAGTACGGCGCCCCATGATTTATGGGGCACTGGTAGAAGGTGATCAGTCATTGTTTGAATCCTGTATTGCGCGAAGCGTCGCAGCCCCGAATCTGCGGCGCTCAATCAACCAACGTGGCGTTGTCGATCACGAAGCGATACTTGACGTCACCCTTGAGCATTCGCTCATAGGACTCGTTTATCTGATCAGCTCGGACCAGTTCGATGTCGGCGACGATGCTGTGCTCGGCACAGAAATCCAGCATCTCCTGTGTTTGCGGGATGCCTGCGATCATCGAACCGGCAATCGTTCGGCGCTTCATGATCAGGTTGAATACGTTCGGCGATGGGTGTGGCGAGGCGGGTGCACCGACCAGACCGCCGACTTTGAAACCCGCAACATGCGCGCCCACCGCCGACACACGGCCGACAATTTCGTGACCCGGTTCGCAGGGGAACTGCGTGCCTGCCCACTCGGCGCGCACTTGGTGCAAATCCGAATGGCAGATGCCACAGAAGGCGATATCGATCTGAACATCATGGGCTGCAGGCGTGCGGCGATTGATCTGCATCGGCTCAAGGGGGTTGTCGCCAGCGCGAGCGCCATAGGCTTGTACAAGCATGGGAGAGACCTCAAAGGATTTGTCGGATGGACATTTTCCCGGTCAGCCAAGGCTCTCTGTAGAGCATTCCACTGGATTACTTGCCTGATTCTATGAGTCTCGGTTTTTTTGCAGGACGGTCGAGAACTGGCGAGTTAGAGTTCAGTGAAGAGGTACAAGACGAATATGACGAACAAACCCGACACCGCTCCTCAACAGACATCGCCGCAAGAAAGGCTCGCGCAGATCATCGGCATGCAGATCCAGAAACCAGGTGATTGCGCAACGGCCATTACCGGTCTGGGCTTCTTCAGGCGCGAACATCCGGCACCGCCCATTGTCTGCATGGTCGAGCCAAGCATCATTCTCGTCGCCCGAGGTGAGAAACAGCTCTGGGTAGGTGGCGAAGGTTACCCCTATGACAGGTCGCGATTTCTGGTCACCTCATTGGACTTGCCTGCCAATTCAGAAGTGCTGGCGGCAAGCCCGGAACAGCCATGCGTGGGGCTGACGTTGAAACTCGATCTGCGCATGCTGGCGGAGCTGATAGCGCAAAGTGACTTGCCGCCAACCCGTGATCGACCGATTGCGAAGGGGGTAGGAATTGGTTCAGTGACCCCCGCGATGCTGGCGTCGTTCGAGCGTTTATTGGCACTGCTCGATGAGCCGGAGTCCATCCCTGTTCTGGCCCCCTTGATTCAGCGCGAGATTCATTACCGTCTCTTGCAGAGTGATCAGGCGAGCCGGCTTCGACAAATAACGTCTGTCGATGGCCAGGGTTATCGGATCGCGAAAGTCATCGATTGGCTGAAGTTGAATTACACCTCGGCGCTTCGAGTCGATGAGCTTGCGGCCCGAGTACAGATGAGCGCGCCGACCTTTCACCACCACTTCCGCCAACTCACCGCAATGAGCCCCTTGCAGTACCAGAAATGGCTGCGACTGAATGAAGCCAGACGGTTGATGCTCAATGAACACCAGGACGTATCCAGCGCCGCTTTCAAGGTCGGCTATGAAAGCCCGTCGCAGTTCAGCCGTGAATACAGCCGTCTGTTTGGCGTTCCCCCCAAGAGAGATATCGCGGTGTTGCGAGGGCAGGGCCAGCAACGTTGAGGGGGGATTGATGATAGCTTCGCTGCCAACGGCTCCATGTCTGGTTTAGCCAGGTAGCTGAGTGACATGTGACGTATAGACCCATCACCTGCTGTAATATGCAACGCCTATCCCACTACGAGCTTTGAAAATGGAATTTCACTCGATTCTTGCTTTTACCCTGGTCGCTGCGATTGCCATTGCGAGTCCAGGGCCTGCGACCCTGATGGCGATCAACAACAGCCTGGCCCACGGACAGCGCAGCGCAGTGTGGTCGTCCCTTGGTAATGCCAGTGGCCTGTTCTGCCTGTCTGCCGCTGCCATGCTGGGGCTGGGGGCATTGCTTGCCAGTTCCGAATGGCTGTTCAATGCGGTGAAGGTAATCGGTGCCGGCTATCTGTTCTACCTGGGTGTCAGGCAGTTGTTCAAAAAGAGCCCGATGCTCGCGGACGGTATGCAGGATGGCTCGAAGCAGAGCAGGCCCACGCGCTTGAAGTTGTACAAGTCGGCTTTCCTGACGGCGCTGACCAACCCTAAGGCGACGATGTTCTTCACTGCGCTGTTCCCGCAATTCATCGACCAGAGCGCGACGTTACTGCCGCAGTTCCTGATCCTCACCTCGATCTTCATGGCGTTGTCGGTTGCGTCGCTGAGCCTGTATGCCGCGCTCGCCTCCCGAGCCAAGGGCGTGCTGACGCGGCCTGACTTGTCCCGGTGGGTCAGTCGGGTGGTAGGGTCGACCTTCATCTGCTTCGCAGCAGCCATCCTGACCATGCGTCGACAGGCAGCATAAGATAAGGGCGGCTGGTCGCCCATTCGGGCCAACGAGGCGCGGCTAGCCAACCTGACCGAGACCTGCTCACTCTGGCGTCCTGAGCATCGCTAACGGCATGTTGGTGAACGCTTCGTTCTTGCTGATTGTGTCCAATGCACAACGAACGTTGCCGGCGACCTCCGTTGACCGGCGCTGCTCGACCTGGAGCGTCAGTTCCATGATGGGGGCTTTATTACGCGCCGCATCGTCTCTCAGGCGATGTGTTCCGGGATTACTTGATTAGCGATTTGTGCAACCGCAGATAGCTTTTTGAAAATACAAATGCGAATACGTATCAAATACTAGTGGTGTGTTGTACCATGCGCCGCGATTAATTGGCACGTATGCCGTCCTGTTTGGCTATTTTCTCAAGGTTTCCTAGATGCGTCGTACTTTGGTGTCCATCTGTGTGCTTCAGGCATTTTCCGTTTCCTCCTGGGCGGAGGAAGCCACAACTGAAAAAGCCAGTCTGGAGTTGCAAGCGACTGACATCGTTGGCACAGCAGACTTTGAAACCGCCCTGGGACCCGTTGACGGTTATCGCGCGACGCGTTCGGCCAGCGCCACGCGCACCGACACTTCGATCCACGAAACGCCACAGTCCATCACTGTGATACCCAAGGATGTCGTCGAGGACATCAGTGCCACAAGGCTGCAGGACGCTCTCGATTACGCCGGTGGTGTGGGGCGGGCCAATAATTTCGGCGGCCAGGGCCTGACCACCTTTACCGTGCGCGGCTTTACCATCGGGGAGTTCTATCGCAACGGGTTCCCGATCAATCGTGGTTATCCGAACATGCCCGATGCCAACACGATCGAGCGCCTGGAAGTACTGCGAGGGCCGGCGACCATGCTCTATGGCCGAGGCGATCCGGGTGGCACCTTCAACGTCATCTCCAAACAACCCCTGGCCGTGCCCACGGTGACCCTGGGTAGCCAACTCGATGACCAGGGAATGCAGCGAGGCACGCTGGACGCCTCCGGCCCGCTGGACGAAGAGGGGCGCCTGGCCTATCGCCTGAACGTGGTGGGCGAGGGCGGTGATACCTTCCGCGATCATGTCGAAACTGAACGCTACGGCGTGACGCCGGTGCTGTCCTGGCAGGCCACCGATGACACCAAGGTGATTTTCGAAGGCGACTTCATGCGCAACAATCACCCGCTCGACCGCGGCCTGACGCGCTTTCCAAACCAGATCGGCACGGCCTCGCGCGACACCTTCTTCGGCGAAAAAGACGTTGGCAAATTGCACAACGACAACAACATGGCGCAACTGCGGTTCGAGCATCTGCTGAGCGATAACTGGACATTGGGCGGTGGTTTCCAATGGCTCGACGGCACCCTCAAGGGGAATGCGGTCGAAGCCAACGGTGTGGCCGCGGACGGACGCACCCTGGGCCGTAACTTCAACTACCGCAAGCTGGAGTGGACGGACAAGGACACCCAACTCAACCTCACCGGACATTTCACCGCAGGCGGTTTCGATCACACTCTGCTGACCGGCGTCGAGTACGAGGATTACGACTACCAGGCGATCATCCAGCGCTCCAGCGGGGCCGTGAGTGCCTACCCGATCGATATCTTCAACCCGGTGTATGGTCAACCGCGTCCAGCCTTGACCCGTACCCCGACCAACGACAAGGAAAACCTCAAGACCTACGCGGCATTCGTCCAGGATCAGGTGGCCTTGACCGAACGCTTGAAGGTATTGGCCGGGGCCCGTTTCGAGCGCTTCGAGCATGATTACCAAACCTTTGTGCCGGGCGGCAGAAGCTGGCAGGCCAGCGACAATGCGCTGACCCCGCGCGTTGGCGTGACCTATGACCTCACCGACACCGTGGCGATCTATGCCGATACGGCGCGCTCGTTCAAGCCCAATACCGGTGCCAGCCGCCAGGGCGGTGGTTTCGAACCGGAAAAGGGCAAGTCCTATGAGCTGGGCATCAAGTGGGAAGCGCTGGACAGTCAATTGAGTGTGGACGCGGCGATCTACCAGATTGAAAAGCGCAACGTACTCACCACCGATCCCGTGGATTCGACCTTCAGCGTGGCGGCCGGCGAGGTGCGCAGTCGTGGTTTGGACCTGAACATCGCCGGCAACCTGACCCCGCAATGGCGGGTGATTGGCGGCTACGCCTATGTCGATGCCGAAGTGACCAAGGACAACGTCATCAAGTCCGGCACCCGGCTGATGAACATTCCGCAGAACAGCTTCAGCCTGCTCAACGTCTACGAGTTCCAGGATGGCGCGCTCAAGGGCCTGGGGCTTGGCACCGGGCTCAAGTACGTCGATGAGCGTGCCGGGCAGACCGCCAACACGGCGTTTTCGATGGGTAGCTACACCGTTGTCGACCTGCTGAGCTACTACAAGGTGAACGACAGGATCAGGCTCAACCTGGATGTGAAGAACCTGACGGACGAAGATTTTGAGGAGGGCGCATTCGGCAACGTCTACGCCTTTCCAGGGGCACCAAGAACGGTGCAGGTCGGTATTTCTTACACGCTCTGAATTTTTGGGCACCGCCAAGCTCGGAGCTCCAATCTGTCTGAGCCCGTGAGGGCAAATGAGCGTCTAAACCACCTTCGGCACGTAACCGAAACGCTGTCTAATACGACTGACGAAGGGCTAGGCTGTACGGCCTATCCGAGAGGCTTACACCGATGACTTCTATGTCGCATCTCTTCGCGATGAGCTTGTTGCCCAGCAGGTTCCAAGCTTCTTTTTTCTCTGCGGCATCATCATGGTGCAAGTAGTGACGGCGGACCCGGGAACCTGCCAGTAAGTGGTACTGGCACCGGTCTATCACATAGATCTGCTCAAGCAACTGGACGGTAAGAGCCTGAGTGTCGCCGGTCAGACGTTGAAGCTGAGTACCGCCGAGGCGTTTCTACCGAGTTTCGGTGTAATGCCGATGAGCGGCTGGGTGCAACTGCAGGGCGAAAAATGGCAAGTTCAGAGCCGCTCGCCCCTGCACCTGGGCCAACAGGTCCGGGTGGTGGCGCGCACGGGGTTGATGCTGAAGGTCATTGCATCGGATGAAACGCCACCGCGAGGAGGTTGATCCATGTTCGTCGAATGGGGTTTTGGCGCGCTGCTAGCCCTGCTCCTTGTGTTGGTGTTCTCGGCCGTCCGGATTCTGCGGGAATATGAGTGTGGGGGCGGGGATTACCAAACTGTCGGTGATTACGGCGAAGCAAGAGACGTTGAAGTCTCTCGAGTTTTTACATAATAGGGGGCGTAGGGTCCGTCTCCCGGCGGAGAAGAGAAACAAGTCGATACGGGTTAGATCGTTTATTTCTTTCAGTTATGTAAAAAGATTTAAGTTGCATATCCAAAGCCGATGAAGCGGCGTGATGGCTTTAAACAAATCTGCAATAGCAATTAAACGGCTGCCATAACAGTCGTAACTCCCCCTGGTACTTCATTAATCTGGCTCCGACGTCCATTTTTGCTGCTGGATCACCCTCTTGCCGGCCATCCGCCAATCCTTAGAATCCACGCCATCAACTTTGTCCAACTCTCAAATCCTCCGGGGAACAACACCATGATGAACGCCATGCAGATGCCAATGCCAATGAGCACCAACATGCCGATGATGGGCATGCCGATGATGATGGCGACCATGACTTGCGACATGATGGACGATGGCATGATGTGCACGATGATGCCGGCCGCTGGCATGGACATGGCGATGTTCAAGAACAGCGCCGAAATGATGCAGATGATGATGGACTGCGGCATGCCGATGATGATGCATTGCGGCAACATGAGCATGATGTGCATGTCCCCGGCGAGCATGGCCATGCCGATGATGAACATGATGATGCCAATGCCGATGATGGGCATGCCGATGCCATCGATGAAGTGCGTGATGGAATGCACCATGATGGATGACTGCATGATGTGCAAAATCATGCCGATGGCAGGCATGAACATGGACATGATGAAAAGCTGCTGCGCCCTGATGATGAAAATGATGAACGACTGCAGCATGCCGATGATGATGAGCTGCAATGGCATGCCGCTGATGTGCTGCACCTGCTGATCCTTGGCAGCAGACATCAAAAAGCCCGGCAGGGTTAACCCTGCCGGGCTTTTTAATGGTTCTTCACGCAATCCCGGGGAACATCGATACCTGTGGAGCTGCGGTGCGGCGATCCGACTTGCCAGCGATGGCAACTGACGGCCGAGCATTTTCTTCCTGGTGTACATATTCATTGCTGCGGTAACGGCCACTTAGGGTTCCGCCCTGACGGCGGGTCACTTGGAAGAGCCCCAAGTAACCAAGGGCTCTTGCCCCTGACGTTCGGTGCCTCGCCGTGGCTCGGCATGCCCTCGCTCCGGTCCTGCTCCGTGGGCCCGCCGCCATCGGCCATCCATGGCCGGGGGCGGCTAACCCGGCATCCATGCCGGGTTGCCCACTGCGCAGAACCTGCGCTCGGCCTCGTTGTTTGGTGGGGCACGCGTCCCCCTGTAGGAGCTGCCGAAGGCTGCGATCTTTTGATCTTGCTTTTGCGGTCTGGAGATTGCTGAAGATCAAGATCAAAAAGATCGTCCGAACGCGGCCCGAACCTTCGGCAGCCCCTACCGATATTTCGTTATATGTGTTCCCCGGGATTCCGTGAAGAACCTTTTTAATGTCTGCTGTTCAGTCCAGGCGTTCCGGGTAAGTCACCACAAGATACGCCACCGCCTCACTGTCGGCCGGGTTGCGGTAGCGGTGGGGCTGGTCCGCATAGAACAGGATCGAGTCGCCGGTGGAGAGCAGGTAGCGCTTGTCGTTGACGCTGATCTCCAGCACGCCCTGAGCCACCACCAGGTTTTCCTGCACTCCGGGGCCATGCCCTTCGGACTGATCCTCTCCCAACGGGCTCAGGCGCAGTTCGTAAAACTCCGATTGGCGCGCCACGTCGAACGGAAACAGCGCGCGGCTGACAAAGGCGCCGCTGGCACTGACCAGGCGTTTGCTCTGGCTGGCCGACAGCATCGCCACCCCTTCGAAGGCCCGATGCTCCAGAAAGGCGGCCACCGACACTTTCAAGCCCTTGGCGATTTTGCACAGCACCTTGATCGACGGCACGCTGCGCCCGGACTCGATCTGCGCCAGCATCGCCCGGCTCACACCACACTGCCGGGCCAGGGCGTCAAGGGAAAGATGACGTTTGCTCCGCAGGCGTTGCAAGTTCTGTGCGACCCGTTCGCAGATCGGGTCTTCTGCCAATGGTTCCAGGTTGTTCAAATCCAGCACGGGTTCGTCGGCGCTCGCCAGAAAGCGCGAGGGTTCTTGCGCATTCACGCGTGACGCGTCTCGCTGGCTTTAGCGGCTTGCACCCACTGAGCGGCCTGCAAACCTGCATTGCGTGCGTACATTTCCCACATGGCCCGCGCCCGTTGCTGAGCCTGTTTGCGTTTGCGGTAGCTGGCGAAGTCGATGACGTTGGCTGTCGGATTCATGGGGCACTTCACTGTGGTGGTAAATGACGGGATGAACGGAGAGTACCCGGATAGCCATATAACTATAAATAATGTTTTTGTATTTATTAATTCTTTTTGGTTATTTTAAGCTCGGGCAATTGGAATGAGGTCTGACCCAGGGGAAGGAACGGAGCAGCTTAAGCTAATTCCAAAAAGATATTTGTTTGTGCTTTTTAAGATCTATTAGCTTTATAGAACTCAGAAAGTGTGCCGGGAGCTCCTGTGACTATCATTCAATCCTCTTTTACGACTGCCCGGCCAGAGTCTGCTCAACGACTTGCGAAACCCTCCGACGATCAAGCCAATGAGGATGATGTGGTCCTTGAGCTGCGAAACGTCACCAAAGCTTATCTGCGAAAAAAAGGTTCTTCTGCGCCACCGGCAGTGAGCAATGTCAGCTTGAAGGTGCGTCGGGGCGAAGTCTTGTGCTTGATGGGGACGTCTGGAAGCGGCAAGTCGACGTTGTTGCGTCACATCAACCGCTTGATCGAACCCACGAGTGGTGAAGTCTTGATCGAGGGTCAAGCGATCAGCGGGTTGGCCCACAAGGCTTTACGTGATTTGAGGTCGCGACGCATCGGTATGGTGTTTCAGCATTTCGGTTTGTTACCTCACCGCACCGTGCTGGATAACGTCGCGCTTGCGCTGGAGTTGCGCGGCGAACGTGAGTCGATTCGTCACGCGGCAGCCTCCCTGCAGTTGCAGGCGGTAGGACTGGAAGGCTGGGGTGAGCATTATCCGCATGAGCTCTCCGGCGGCATGCAGCAACGTGTCGGCCTGGCACGGGCCTTGGTGACGGAGCCTGAAATCCTGCTGATGGACGAGCCTTTCAGTGCTCTGGACCCCACCATCCGCCGAGATCTGCAACGCCATTTCCTTGCGCTGGCCCGCGAGCGCGGCATCAGCACCTTGATAGTCACCCATGATCCGGCCGAAGCCATACGCCTGGCAGACCGAATAGCTGTGCTGCGCCATGGCCGCCTGGTGCAGTTGGGCACTCCAGAACAGTTGCTTGAACATCCCGCTGACGCCGAAGTCGCGGATTTTTTTCGGGATTGCACATCCACACCATCCCCTCAGTACAGCGTGGACAACGTTAGCTTCAAGGCTCCGGAAAGTGAACTGCGCGAGCAGTCCGCTACCCCTGGCTTGCGTGGGTGGCAAGCTCTTTTGCTGGGGCCGGCGGCCCTGGCGGCGCGGGGTAAGGGTGGATTGTTCTGGCTTACGTTTGCCAGCGAACTCGGGGCATTGGCCGTCCTGGGTCAAGGCATTGCCAGTTCATCGTTGATTGCGGTGCTGGCGGCAGTCGCCGTGTTCGCTGCCAGCCGCTTCACTGCGTTCTCGCTGAGCCGCGCGCCCGTGCGACGAAACGCATCCGGTTGGGTTCTGCCGTTGGTGGTACTGCTGGTCAGTCAGGCCTTGGTGATCTGGCGAGTCATTACGCCTGACACGACGAATGCAGTGCTGCAGTTCCCGGCCAATCGCCAGGCGCTACTGCTGGCAGCGCAGAGCATCGACGAATTTATCGGCTGGTCCCAGGTCACGTTCGAGGGAGCGTTTATCGGCGTGATCGTTGTCGTTCGCACCGTCATCGAAGGGATTGAAAACCTGCTGGGCTGGCTGCCCTGGACGGTGTCGGCGCTGGCGCTGGTGTTACTGGCCTGGCGTTCGGCTGGCGTCGCGTTGGCGCTGACCAGCAGCGCGGCGTTGTTGTACATCGGCCTGTTCGGCTTCTGGGAGCGAACCATCGCTACCCTGGCGCTGGTCGGTTCGTCGGTACTGATTGCTCTGGTCATCGGTGTGCCCACCGGCATTGTGCTGGCGAAGCGGCCGCTGGTACGACGGCTGCTCACACCTTTGCTGGATGTCATGCAGACGCTGCCAACCTTTGTCTACCTGATTCCTGCCGTGGCGTTCTTCTCGGTGGGCAAGACCCCGGCCGTGATCGCGACGGTGATTTTCGCGCTGGCGCCGATGATCCGTTTGACCTCGTTGGGTATTCAGGAAGTACCGAAGGACGCTGTCGAGGCTGCCGTCGCGCACGGCGCCACTCCTTGGCAAACCCTGATCAAGGTGCAGCTGCCGCTCGCTCGCCGTTCGCTGTTGCTGGGAATTAACCAGACGATCGTCATGAGCCTGTCGATGGTGGTTGTGGCCGCGCTGATCGGCGCTGGCGGACTGGGTTATGACGTGATGACAGCACTGCGCAATATCAAGGGGGGCGAGGGTGTGCTCGCCGGCGTGGCGATTGTCCTGTGCGCGCTGATCCCTGACCGAATCATTCAATCGAGCTTGCGCAAGCAAGATCACCTGCACAACTGACGTGAGACTTATCATGAAGACACACCTATCGCGCACTGTGGGCGCAGCCGCGCTGCTGGCCTCCCTGATTCTCCCGGCAACCGTGTTGGCCAAGGACAAGATCGTCATTGGCGAGCAGAACTGGACAGGTGCAATCGCCATTCAGAGCATCCTCGCAGAGGTGATCAAAACCCGACTGGACGGCGATGTATCGTACCTGGCCGGGGATGTCGCGGTGCTGTTCAGTGCCGCCGCGAAAGGCGACGGCTCGGTTGATGTGTTGACCGACATCTGGCTGCCCAACCAGTCGGCAGCCTGGAACAAGTACGTCACGGGTGGCTCCCGTTCACTGGTGCCAAACGTCAAGCCTTATGCGGGCGAACAAGGGTTCTATATCCCCGGGTATTTGCAGGACAAATACGGCGTTAAATCCATCTACGACCTGAAAAAGCCTGAAGTGGCCAAGCTGTTTGAACCACTGGGCGGCGGCAAGGCTGAGTTGCTGGTGGGGCCGGCCGGCTGGGAGTCGACTTACATTGGCCAGATCAAGGCCAAGGATTACGGGTTTGCCGATAAATTCGAGTCGGTGTCCACGGAAGCTTCTGTGACCTATGCCAAGCTGGCCTCGGCCTACAAGGCGCAACGTGGCGTGGTGTTTTATGCCTACACCCCGGACTGGATCTTCTCGGCCTATGACCTGCGTCGCCTGGAAGAGCCCGCATTCGACGGCTACGCCCAGGACAACAAAAAAGGTGACCCGCTTTACAAGGTCGATGGCTGCTGGAAATTCATCAGCCCGACGGTCGATCCCGACTGGCTGAACAAAAGCCGGATTACCTGTGCCTTCCCGGATGCCAGGGTTCATGTCCTGGCGTCCGCAGCCTTGCAGACACGCGCCCCGAAAATTGCTGAGTTCTTGAAGAATGTCGCGATCGACCCGGCGCAGCTCAATGAGCTGATCCTGAAGATCGAAAAGGAAAAACTGCCGGCTGACGTCGCGGCCAAAGAGTGGGTTCAGGCGAACACCGCCAAGGTTGATCAATGGCTGTCCGCGTCGGCGCCTAAGGTGAGTGCAAACCAATGAGTCAATCTTCTTTGCGTTTACTCGATGGCGGTATGGGGCGCGAGCTGAAACGTATCGGGGCGCCGTTTCGTCAGCCTGAATGGTCAGCGCTCGCACTGATCGAGGCACCCGGGTTTGTGCTTCGGGCTCATAGGGCGTTCGTGGATGCCGGTGCCCGGATAATCACCACCAACAGCTACGCGGTTGTGCCTTTTCATATAGGTGAAGAGCGCTTTGCCGCGCAGGGGCGAGTGCTGGCTGAACAGGCTGGGCGGCTCGCTCGCCAGGCGGCGTCCGAGAGTGCCGAGCCGGTGACCGTGGCCGGCTCGTTACCGCCGGCTCTCGGATCCTATCGGCCGGACCTGTTCGATCATCAACGTTCTGTCACGATCCATCGAGAGCTTATTGCCGGGTTGCGGGCGCATGTCGACGTCTGGTTAGCGGAAACTCAGAGTTCTACGGCTGAAGTCAGGGCGGTAGCGCAGGCGCTGGGCACAGAGCTCAAACCGCTGTGGGTGTCGTTTACGCTTCTGGATGAGGTCAATGAGTCACCGCAACTGCGTTCCACTGAGCCAGTCGGCGAGGCGGTACGCGTGGCGGCCGAGTTGGGTGCGAGAGTCGTGCTGTTCAATTGCAGTCAGCCGGAAGTCATGGCAGCGGCACTGGCCGAAGCCCGAGATGTTCTTGATAGCCTCGACCAGAGCATTGAGCTAGGGGTATACGCCAATGCATTTCCTCCCGTCAGCACAGAGGCCAAAGCCAACAGTACATTGCTGGAGATTCGTAGCGATCTGGATCCCGAGTCATACTTGCGTTGGTCCAGATCCTGGGTAGCGGCTGGCGCCAGTATTGTTGGAGGATGCTGTGGAATCGGCCCAGAGCACATCGCGCAGTTGCACCTGCACTTGTTGGCGGACAGTGGGGGCGCTGGAACATGAGCGATCTTCAACAGGAAACACTGGTTGAGCAGGCGACTTTTGTGGGGGCCGTCCCGAGTTCTATGAACATGTGCTGGTCAGTCTCAAGCGCATTCTGACAGGACTGCTGCTGGCCTCCGCCGCAATTTGGCCGATCCTGCTCAACACCGTGGCCAGCGTGCGCCAGCTCGACCCGTGCTGGCTGCAACTGAGCCGCAACCTCAGCGCAACGCGCTGGGAAACCCTGCGCAAGGTGATCCTGCCCAGAGCCGCGCCCAGGGACGTTGGTTCCTGGGCGTAGCGACGAGCCAGGGGCCAGACGCGTTGCTGGCCCGTGCTTCGTCGCTGGCCGATCAGGTGCAGGTGCCGGGGTATCTGGCACCCGCCTGATGTCGGCTTACTTCGATCCAGCGCCGATCTGCCAGACGTAGGGCGGTTCGGTGCCGTTGATTTCCCAGTCGCCGATGATGCGTTCCTTGTAGATGAGCGGGTTGTGCGAGGCCGCGGTGCGGGCGTTGCGCCAGTGACGATCGAGGGCTTTGCCGGTGCTGGTGGCCGAGGCGCTGAGGGCGTTGAACAGGTCACTGGTGGCGCGCAGCACCAGGTCGGCGATCACCACTTGGGCCTGGGCCGATTCCAGTTCGGCGGCGATGTTGGCCTCGCGTTCGGCGACTTCGTCATGGGCGAAGCGGCTTTCGTACGCTACCTGCAAGGCGGCCGCCGCGCGCAGGGTGGTGGCGTGTGCGGCGTAGACCTGCGCCGATGCCTTGCCCACCACTTGCTGCACCTGGACGTCCTGGCTGACGTGGCTGGCATTGCCGGTGCTGAAGATGCGCGTGCGCTTGCGCACTTCTTGCGTGATGTCGTGCACCGCGGCACGGCCGGCACCGGTTTGAACCGCCAACAGCACCAGTTGATAGAAGGCTGTCTGGTACTTGAAGCGGGTGGCGAAGTCGAGCAGGTTTTCGGGCTCCACCACGGCGTTTTCGAATACCGAGGTGCCGCTACCGGTGGTGCGCTGGCCAAAGCCATCCCAATCGTCGCTCTGCGTGATGCCCGGTTGTTGCACGCGGACCGCGGCAATCACGTCGGCACCGTTGTCATCGCGCTGGGCATAGAGGTCGATCCAATCGGCGAAGAGGCTACCAGTGCTGTAGTACTTGGTGCCGTTGACCACCCAGTGTTCGCCCAGGCGCGAGACGCGGGTGCCGACCTGGCCGATCTTGACGCTGCCGATTTCGGTCCAGGCATTGCCCACCAGATCACCCTCGACAAAACGCTTGAACCAGGTGTCCTGCGGTGCGTCGGCCTGGGCATTGAGGCGGTCTTCGACAAAGGCAAAGTGACCGCGCAACGCCTGTGGCAGATTGGAGTCCGCTTCGGCCAATTCGATCAACAACTCAAACAGCTGGGACAGGGAAGCGCCGGCGCCGCCGTACTGGATCGGCACACGCACAGCGCCAAAGCCGGCTTCCTTCAGCCATTTCACTTGTTCAAAGGGCAGGCTGCGGCTTTGCTCGCGCTCCAGTGCGCCGGCGGCGATGCGTGCAAAGATCGGCCGGAAGCGCTCGGCCAGGGCCGGGTAGTCGGTACCGGTGGAGAGGGGGTGTGGCAGGTGTTGTTGCTGGACGGTCATGGTGCAGCTCCTTATGGACGGCAAGAGAAGTAACAGAGCGGTCGATCTGTTGCGTACTGCTGTCAGTGCACAGGTCGTGCCTGGCGCTGTAAAAGCCGTTTTACAGGGCGTGCGGGGTGTCAACGGCGCTCACGCCTGTCGCCTGCCGGGCAACTTGTTGAAGCGCTGACTGCCCGACAACAGCGGCCCGGGCGGGGCTTCGTGGCAAACGCCACGAGACAACTGTTGTGAACGCAACAGTTGATCAACAGCCTGTCCGTTGGACGACACTGCGGTGTTTTACGAAAATCATATAACTAGCTGATTTATATTGAATTGTTGAAGTGGCACGGTTGCTGCTCTAGTCCTGGTGCAGGTGCCGCGGTGGCCTCTGCCACCACGAGGACGGGCAATGGGCAACACACTGAAAGTGGTCGCGGTATCCGGGAGCGTGCAGCGGCCTACGCGCACCCTGGTGCTGCTCAAGGCGCTGATCGCCGGTCTTGCGCAACAACTGCCGATCGAGCTGCACCTGATCGAGTTATCCGAGATCGGCCCGCAGTTTGCCGGGGTGCTGCGCCGTGAAGACTTGCCCGCTGCGGTCGAGGCCGATCTGCAGGCCATTGAAACGGCCAACCTGCTGATTGCTGCCAGCCCCGTATACCGCGCCTCATACACTGGACTGTTCAAGCATCTGTTCGATTTCGTCCATCACCAGGCGTTGAACAACGTACCGGTGTTGCTGGCCGCCACCGGTGGCTCGGACCGCCACGCCCTGATCATCGATCACCAGTTGCGCCCGCTGTTCGGCTTTTTCCAGGCCCTGAGCTTGCCCATCGGTGTGTACGCCGCCGAAGCCGATTTCACCGATTACCAGATCACCAGCCCGCAGTTGCTCGAACGCATCGAGCGCGCTGTCGAGTCGGCGGTACTGAGCCTCAATCCGACTGTTCAACCGGACGCCAGCGCAGCCTGACGTCACCGGTCAACCCTCACTTCAATGAGTCAATGGAGTACATGCAATGAGCCAGGACAACATCAAGTTTGCCTACTGGGTTCCCAACGTCAGCGGCGGCCTTGTGGTCAGCAAGATCGAACAGCGCACTGGCTGGGACATCGATTACAACCGCAAGCTGGCGCAAATCGCCGAAAAGGCCGGCTTCGAATACGCCTTGTCACAGATCCGCTTCACCGCCGGTTATGGCGCCGAAAACCAACACGAATCGGTGACCATCAGCCACGCACTGTTGGCCGCCACCGAGAAGCTCAAGGTGATCGCGGCCATCCTGCCTGGCCCATGGAATCCGGTGCTGGCGGCCAAGCAGCTGGCCACCATCGACCAGTTCACCAACGGTCGCGTCGCGGTGAATATCGTGTCGGGCTGGTTCAAGGGCGAGTTCCGCGCCATTGGCGAGCCATGGCTGGACCACGATGAGCGCTATCGTCGCTCGGAAGAATTCATCCAGGCGCTGAAGGGCATCTGGACCCAGGACAACTTCAGTTTTCATGGCGATTTCTACCGCTTCCACGACTACACCCTCAAACCCAAGCCATTGCAGCAACCGCACCCGGAAATCTTCCAGGGTGGCAGCTCGCGCGCGGCGCGGGACATGGCTTCGCGGGTCTCCGATTGGTACTTCACCAACGGCAACACTGTCGAAGGCATCAAGGCCCAGGTCGACGACATTCGGGCCAAGGCCGCGATCAATGGCCACTCGGTGAGAGTAGGGGTGAACGCCTTTGTCATCGCCCGTGAAACCGAGGCCGAGGCCCGCGCGGTGTTGCAGGAAATTATCGCCAAGGCCGACCCCGAGGCCGTCAACGGTTTCGGCAGCGAGGCGAAGAACGCCGGTGCCTCAAGCCCCGAAGGCGAAGGCAACTGGGCCAAGTCCACTTTCGAAGACCTGGTGCAGTACAACGATGGTTTCAAGACCAACCTGATCGGTACGCCTGCGCAGATTGCCGAACGCATCGTCGCACTCAAGGCGGTGGGCGTGGACCTGGTGCTCAGTGGCTTCCTGCACTTTCAGGAGGAGGTGGAGTACTTCGGCCGCAAGGTGTTGCCGCTGGTGCGTGAGCTGGAGCGCGAGGCGGTGGCGACCAAAGCTGCGGCACTGGCGTAAGGGACGGGAAAGGTCATGCCGACATTCACCGATAACCCGCAACCCGCCGCGGGTACCTTGCCGCAGTGGCTGCAACAGCAGGCACGTCAGCAAGGGACGGGCATCGCCCTGCGCCATAAGCGCCTGGGTGTGTGGCAGGTGCTTACCTGGCGCCAACTGGCCGTTGAGGTTCAACGCCTGTCGACGGCCTTGCAGGCGCGTGGTTTTGTGCCGGGTGCGACGTTGGTGATTGTCAGCCGCCCGCGGCCGGAGGCATTGATCGCTGCCCTGGCGGCGCAGTGGTTGGGCGGCGTGGCCGCGCTGTTGGATCCGCTGGATGCTGCGGCCGCGCAGGTGCCGTTGTTGCGTGAGCTGCACAGTGAATGGGTGTTCGCCGAAGGTCATGAGGAGATTCAGCGCCTGCGCGCCGCCGGACTGGCGCCCAGGCTGTTGATTTACGCCGACGGCCGCGGCCTGGCTGAGGTGAGTCAGGCCTGTGACACCCTGGCGTTCGCACAACTGCCGCAGCAAGGCAGCGATCACCGGCTGGAGCCGCAGGCCTGCGCCGAGGGCACAGCCTTTGCTTTCTATCGTTTGGACGTGGGGCAGGGCATCGAGCAGCAGCGCATCAGCCACGCCGAGTTGCTACGGGAAGGCCGGCGCCTGGTGCACAGCGAGCAGCTGGGGCGGCAGGACGAAGCCCTGGCGGCGCGAGCGTTTGCCGCGGGTGGTCAAGCGCGTTATTTGCTGGCGCCTTGGTTGATTGCCGGCTTTCGCCTGAACTTTCCGGAGAACCTGTCGACTCGCGATCAGGACCGTCGTGAGTTGGGCCCGACGCTGGTGGCCGGCACCCGGGAAACCTACCAGCGCCTGCATACCCAGATCCTGGCCCGCTTGCCGGAGTCAGGCAGCTGGCGCCGGCGAATGGTGGATTGGGCGCTGGTGGCGCCCCCCGGTGCGCTGCAACGGCACCTGGGGTATTGGCTGATCCGCCGGCCGTTGCGCGATGTCCTCGGTTTTTCTCGTACCCGTGCGCCGTTGCTGGTGGGCGAGGCACTTGCACCGCCAACCCTGGCGTTTTTCCAGGCGTTGGCTATTGAGGTACGCACCTGGCCGGATCCGGCGCAGTGGCACCGCCCCGCGCCGTGGCCAGCTCCGCTGGTCAACGGCTGGATCGAAGACAGCACGCAACCGGCCTGACAAGGACATGATTCATGGCACAGACACAGGCGACAAAGGTTGAACATCTGCTGGTACTGGAAAACATTGGGTTGTCGTTCAAGGGCGTCAAGGCGGTGACCGACATCAGCTTTGCCGTGGCAGCCGGGGAGATCTGTGCCTTGATCGGCCCCAACGGTGCGGGAAAAAGCTCACTGCTGAATGTGATCAACGGCGTGTACCAGGCCCAGCAGGGACGCATCCGCTTTGCCGGAGAAGAGCACCGGCGCATGCGCCCGCATGATGTGGCGGTGCGCGGTATTGCCCGCACCTTTCAGAACATCGCCTTGTTCAAAGGCATGAGTGTGCTCGACAACGTGCTCACCGGACGCACCCTCAAGCGTCGCAGCAGCTGGATCGAACAGGCCCTGCGCATCGGCCGCGCTGCGGGCGAAGACGACCGCCAGCGGGAGGCGGCCGAACGGGTCATCGACTTTCTGCACATCCAACAGTGGCGCGACACCCTTGTCGGCAAGCTGCCCTATGGTTTGCAGAAACGGGTGGAACTGGCCCGTGCCCTGGCCTGCGAACCGCGCTTGCTGTTGCTGGACGAACCGATGGCCGGGATGAACGCCGAAGAGAAGCAGCAGATGAGCCGGTTCATCGTCGACATCAACCGTGAGCTGGCTACCACAGTGATATTGATCGAGCACGACATTGGCGTGGTGATGGGCATTAGCGATCACGTTGTGGTGCTCGACTACGGCCTCAAGATCGGCGACGGCCCGCCCGATGAGGTGCGGCAAAATCCCGAGGTGATTGCCGCCTATCTCGGCACGCGCCACTAACCCCCGAGTCGACAGCGCCGCCAGCTATCGGGTGGCAGGGGGACTCTTTGCCCGCAAAACAGGAAGACTCATGGAATTTTTCTTCGAGGTGCTGATCGGCGGGCTGTTGGCCGGGGTGATGTACGCCCTGGTGGCCATCGGTTTTGTTCTGATCTACAAGGCGTCCGGCGTCTTCAACTTTGCCCAGGGCGCGATGGTGCTGTTTTCGGCACTGACTTTCGTCAGCCTGCTGGAGCGCGGCGTGGCGTTCTGGTTGGCGTTCGTCATCAGTCTGGCAGCGATGGTGCTGCTGGCGGTGGCGGTGGAGCGGGTGGTGTTGCGCCCGCTGGTCAACCGCTCACCGATTACCTTGTTCATGGCCACCCTCGGTCTGTCCTACGTGATCGAGGGATTCGCCCAGGCGCTGTGGGGCGCCCAGGTGCATGGGCTGGAACTGGGCATTAGCGATGAGCCGCTTGAGCTGGGCGGCATGCTGCTGTCGAAGTTCGACATTTTTGCCGCCGTGACCGCCGCGCTGCTGGTACTGGCGCTGTCGCTGCTGTTCAACAAGACCCGTATCGGTTTGTCGTTGCGCGCCGTGGCCGATGACCCGCTGGCGGCGTTGGCCGTGGGCATCCGCCTGCAACGGGTCTGGGTGCTGGTGTGGGCGGTGGCCGGGTTCGTCGGTCTGGTGGCCGGCCTGCTCTGGGGCGCGCGGCTGGGGGTGCAGTTTTCGCTGTCGCTGGTGGTGCTCAAGGCCTTGCCGGTGCTGATCATCGGCGGCTTTACCTCGATCAGTGGAGCGATTGTCGGCGGCTTGATCATCGGCGCTTCGGAGAAGCTGGCCGAGGTATACCTGGGGCCCGTCATCGGTGGTGGTATCGAGAACTGGTTTCCCTATGTGCTGGCGTTGCTGTTCCTGCTGGTGCGGCCGGCCGGGTTATTTGGTGAACGCGCAATCGAGCGGGTTTAAGGAGAGGCGTGATGTTTTATCAGGAAACCGGTCAGTTCAGTACTCGCTATGCCCAGGATCGTCGGGTGTTTCGCCTGCGTCAGGACCGTTACGGCCTGGTTGCCTTGCTGCTGTTGGCCTTTGTCGGTGTGCCGTATCTGGGTAACGACTATTGGTTCAGCGCCATTCTGATTCCGTTTCTGGTGCTGTCACTGGCCGGGCTGGGGCTGAACCTGCTGACCGGCTATGCCGGGCAATTGTCGCTGGGCTCGGCGGCCTTCATGGCGGTGGGCGCCTTTGCCACTTACAACGTTGAGCTGCGGGTGCCAGGCTCGCCGTTGTTGCTCAGCATGGCCCTGGGCGGGGGAGTGGCCGCGCTGGTGGCGGTGCTGTTCGGTCTGCCCAGCCTGCGGATCAAGGGTTTCTATTTGCTGGTGTCGACCCTCGCCGCGCAGTTTTTTGTGACCTGGGCACTGACCCGCTTCAGCTGGTTCTCCAATGACAGCGCTTCGGGGGTGATCAGCGCACCGCGCCTGGAGATTCTTGGTGTGGATCTGAACTCGCCGGTGGGGCGTTACCTGCTGACCCTGGGCGTGGTGGTGGCGTTGTTCTGGCTGGGCAAGAACCTGGTGCGCAGCGAGCTGGGGCGTAACTGGATGGCGGTGCGTGACATGGACACCGCCGCTGCGGTGATGGGCATTGCGCTGTTCAAGACCAAGCTGCTGGCGTTTGCCATCAGCGGGTTCTTTCTCGGGGTGGCCGGGGCACTTTGGGCCTTCACCTACCTGGGGACCGTGGAGCCCCACGGTTTTGACCTGAATCGATCTTTCCAGATCCTCTTCATCATCATTATCGGCGGCCTGGGCAGCATTCTCGGCAACTTCCTGGGCGCGGCGTTCATCGTGTTGTTTCCGGTGCTGCTGTCGAACCTGGTGGCCTTGTTGCCGGCCGGGCTGATCGATGCCGGGCAGATCGAAAACCTGCAGAAGATGGCATTTGGCGCCCTGATCATTGTGTTCCTGATCAAGGAGCCGGAGGGCCTGGCGCGCCTCTGGCAGAGGTTCCGCGAGCGCGCTCGGTTGTGGCCGCTGCGCTACTGAGCGACTCGGCGTAAGCGCCGGTTGCTCCGATTCCCTTTGGTTGACCCTTCACTTGATGACTTGATAAGGAAAACATTGATGTTGAAAACATCTCTACTCAGTAGCCTCGCCCTGGCCGTCAGCCTGAGCACTGCCACATTGACCGCGCAGGCGGATAACGAACAGTACTTCCCGCTGCAGAGCTATCGGGTCGGTCCTTATGCCGCCGGTGGTACCGGTTTTTTTGGTGGTTTTATCGACTACCTCAAGTACGTCAATGCCAATGGCGGGGTCAACGGTGTCAAGCTGACCTGGAGCGAGTGCGAAACCGAGTACGTGGTCGAGAAGGGCGTGGAGTGCTACGAGCGTCTGAAAAAAGGCCTCAATGGTGCGCCGGCTGCCGCCACTAACCCGCTGTCGGTGGGCATCGCCTATGCCACCCTTGAGCGCTCGACCACGGACAAACTGCCGCTGATCACCATCAACCACGGCCGCACCGACTCCACTGACGGCAGCGTTTTCCCCTACGCCTTCCCCTTGCAGTTGAACCCGTACTCCGAAGTCTCGGCGATCATCAACTACATCGGCCAGCAGGCCGGGGGGCTGGACCAGCTCAAGGGCAAGAAGATCGTCACCCTGTATCACGGCTCGCCCTACGGCAAGGAAACCAATGAGGTGTTGCAGACCCTGGCCGACAAGTACGGGTTCAAGCTGACCCTGCTGGAAGTGCCCCATCCGGGTAACGAGCAGCAGTCGCAATGGCTCAACATTCGCCGGGAAAAACCCGACTGGGTGATTCTGCGCGGCTGGGGCGTGATGAACCCGGTGGCGTTGAAAACCGCGCAGAAAGTCGGCTTCCCGGCGGATCACATCATCGGCAACATCTGGAGCAACTCCGAGGACGATGCAGCCCCGGCCGGTGCCGCCGCCAAAGGCTTTATTGCGATCACCACGCACCCCTCGGGCACCGGTTTCCCGGTCTTGCAAGGCATCCAGCAGCAGGTGGTGGCCAAGGGCAATGGTGATCTGGCCGATCCGAAACGCTTTGGCACCGTCTATTACAACCTCGGGGTGGTGAACGGCATTCTCAACGTTGAAGCCGTGCGCATCGCCCAGGAAAAATTCGGCAAGCAGCCGCTCACCGGCGAGCAGGTGCGTTGGGGCTTCGAGCACCTCAAGCTGGACGATGACCGCCTCAAGGAGCTGGGTGCACTGGGCCTGGTGCAACCCTTGCAACCGTCGTGCGCCGACCATGAAGGCGGCGGGGCAGTGCGCTTCCAGCAGTGGGATGGCAGCCAGTGGAAGCTGATCAGCGACTGGGTGCAGGCCGACCGTGCCTTGCTCAGGCCGATCATCGAAGCCTCGTCGCACCAGTACGCCAAGGAAAAGGGCATCACACCGCGCGATTGCGCCAAGGAAACCTGATGGCTGTAGGAGCTGGCTTGTCGGATCGCCGCACCGCAGCGAAGGCGGTTAACGCAAACGCGGTTTTCCTGGAAAAACGCGGTGCCCTTGAGTCCATCGCTGGCAAGCCAGCTCCTACAGGGGGAACGCGTGCACCACCAAACAACGAGGTCGAGCGTTAGCTCGCCTCGCGGTGCTGTTGCGGTGCACGCCCCCTCGTGAGGCCGAGCGCAGGTTCTGCGCAGTGGGCAACCCGGCATGGATGCCGGGTTAGCCGCCGCCGGCCATGGATGGCCGATGGCGGCGGGCCCACGGAGCAGGACCGGAGCGAGGGCATGCCGAGCCACAGCGAGGCACCGAACGTCAGGGGCAAGAGCCCTTGGTTACTTGGGGCTGTTCCAAGTGACTCGCTGTAAAAGCGAAACCGCTAGCGGCCGTTACCGCAGAAATGGATATGTACACCAGGAAAAAAATGCTCGGCCGTCAGTTGCCATCGCTGGCAAGCCAGCTCCTACAGGTATCGGTGTTCCCCGGGATTCCGTGAAGAACTTTTTTTGGGAGGGAGAACAGCATGAATGAAGTACCGATCTTGCAGATCGACGGGATTGAAGTCCTGTACGAACAGGCCATCCTCGCCGTGCGCGGGGTATCCCTGGCGGTGCCGCAAGGGCAGATCGTGGTGTTGCTGGGGGCCAACGGTGCTGGCAAAAGCACCACCTTGAAGGCCGCTTCCAATCTGGTGAGAGCCGAGCGGGGCGAGGTGGTGCAGGGGCGGATTCTTTATCAAGGCCAGGATGTCACCCGCAGCACGCCCCATAGCCTGGTGGCCAGCGGCCTGGTGCAGGTACTGGAAGGCCGGCATTGCTTTGCCCAACTGACAGTGGAGGAAAACCTGCTGACGGGTGCCTTTGCGCGTCAAGTGTCCCGCGGGCAACTGAAGGCCGATCTGGAGCGTATCTACAGCCAGTTTCCGCGCCTCAAGCTGCGGCGCAAAAGCCTGGCCGGCTACACCTCCGGCGGTGAACAGCAAATGATTGCGCTCGGGCGGGCGCTGATGGCCCGGCCACAGCTGGTGTTGCTGGACGAACCTTCGATGGGCCTGGCACCGCAGATCGTCGAGGAGATCTTCGAGATCATCCATCAACTCAATCGGCGCGACGGCGTGAGCTTCCTGATTGCTGAGCAGAACATCAATCTGGCTCTGCGTTATGCCCAGTACGGCTACGTGCTGGAAAGCGGCCGGGTCGCCAGCGAAGGCACCACCGGGCAGTTGGCCGCGCGCGGCGATATTCAGGACTTCTATCTGGGGGGCGGGACAGCGAGTAAAGGAGCTGCTGCTTGACCGCAAGCACCCGTCAGATCGACAGGTTGACCACGTTGACCGTCCGGGCGTCTGGTGCCGGGCGGCGTTTGTTCACCACCAGTTCACCGACCTTGATCAGCATCGCGCGGGTGATGTTGCGACTCAGCCCCAGCAGGCTGGCGGTGTGCACCTGGTTGTAGTGGCAGAAGCGATAGGCCGCGCGCAGCAGCGCTTCCTCGACCCGCTCGTGGAGGGCGCCGCTTTCTTCCTCGAACAGCTTCTGGAAGGCTTGCTGCAACAGGGCGTCGGCACTGTCGTCCTGGACGGTATTGCTGGCGTCCTGGCGTTCGATACGCAGGTTGGACAGGTGCAGGTCCTGGACACGGATCAGATTGTTACGGCAGATCAACAAGGTGTGGTGAATGACGTTTTCCAGCTCGCGAATATTGCCTGGCCATGAGTACTTCACCAGCTTCTGTTCGGCTTCGGTATCCAGCACCACTTCGCCATAACCCAGCCGACGACTGTACTCGGCGATGAAGTGGCGGATCAGCGGCAGGATGTCGCCCGGTCGCTCGCGCAGCGGGCTGAGTTCCAGGCTGACCACGTTCAGCCGGTAATAGAGGTCTTCGCGAAAGTGCCCGGCGTTGATGGCTTTTTCCAGCTGCACGTTGGTCGCAGCCAGCACCCGTACATCGATGGGGATGCTTTTGCGTGAACCCAGGCGAACCACTTCACGCTCCTGCAGCACCCGCAGCAACTTGACCTGGATCGGCATCGGCAAGTCGCCGATCTCGTCGAGGAACAGCGTGCCGCCGTTGGCTTCCTCGAACCAGCCGGCCTTGGCGCTCAGGGCGCCGGTGAAGGCGCCTTTTTCGTGGCCGAACAGTTCGGCCTCCACCAGGCTTTCGGAAAACGCGCCGCAGTTGACCGCGATAAACGGCTTGTTGCGACGGGCGCTGAGGTTGTGCAGATGACGGGCCACCAGTTCCTTGCCGGTCCCGGTTTCGCCGATGATCAACACGCTGGCGTCACTGGGCGCGACCTGTTGCAGGTGCGCCAGCAGCGCCTGTGATTTCGGGTCTTCGAAGACTTGCGCAGTGGCGCGTATCGAGGTGGCCAGGGCTGGTGAGGGCGGCAGCGTGAGTAGTTGCATGGTCGGGCCTATGAGTAAAAGGACGGAGTGGGCAGCGTCGTGTTGAGCGCCCAGTCACCCAGTTCATGGAGCTTGTAGTCCACGGGGTCGTGCAGGGTCTGGGTGCGCAGGTTGCGCCAGTGGCGATCAAGGCGCAGCGCGGCATGGGTGGCGCGGGCGCCGGTCACTTCAAACAGGCTGCTGGTCAGGTCCAGGCCGGTGCGGGTGGCGGCGACCTTGGCGGTGGCAATGGCCAGGGCCAGTTGGCCACGCTCCTCGGCGCCGAGCCGGTACTCCTTGCTCCAGGCTTGGTCGAGCAGGGCGTTGGCGCGTTCAGTGAGCAGGCGCACGCTTTCCAGGCCGACCCAGAATTCGCCGTAATGGCGCAGGATATAGGGGTCCTGATTGGCCTGGCTGACGTTGGCCTTGAACCAGGGGCGCGTTTCCTTGAGGGTGTAATTGCGGGCCTCTTCGAACGCGCCCTCAGCAATGCCGAGGAAGATATTGACGAAGGTCAGTTGGGCGATCAGCGGGCGCAGGCAGGCAAAGGGCGTGCTCAGCGGGCCGGGATCCAGCAGCAGTTCATTCTCCTCCACGCGCACCCGTTCGAAGGTGGCGCTGCCGCTGTCGGTCTGCCGTTGGCCGATGTTGTCCCAGTCGCCGTGCAAGGTAATGCCGGTGCGATGGCTGGGAATCGCGGCGATCAACAACTTGCCGCTGGTGGATTCATCCAGCGCCGAGGCAATCAGCATTTCCGAATCGGCGGAGCCAGAGCAGAAACTCTTGCGCCCGGAAAACTCGCGATAGCCGGCAAATTTTTTCGACAGGGTGCGGGTGTCCAGCGGGTTAAGGGCATTACCCCAGAACCAGTTGTTGCGCGCGGTCTGTTCGAACCAGGGCTGCCACTGTTCGGGCCGGGAAAACAGCCGTACCGTGGCCAGCATCAAGTGCTGGAAGCCGAACACATGGGCGATCGAGCTGTCGACTCTGGCGAACTCGCGCACGACTTCCAGGGTGTCGCTCCAGCTGGCGCCAAGGCCACCGTATTGCTGGTCAATTTTCATCGCCAGCAGACCGCTGCGGCGCAACGCGTCGCGCTCGGCTTTCGGCGTGCCGCCCAGATGGTCGCGTTCGGCGGCGGTTCGGGAAAACTCGGCGGCGAGCGTCCGGGCGATCTGCAGCGGGGTTTCAAGTCTGGATGTATGGATAGCGGTCACAGGCTGTTCCTCAGGCTGTTTTCCGCAAGTCGGCGGCATTGGCGGTGAACAGCGGAGCGGCCCGTTGGACTGCCAGGCGGATGCGTGTTTTCAGCGCTTCGCTGCTGATCCGGTAATTCGTGAAATCGGCCTCCGAGGCATACACGCCAAGGGGCAGGGTCACCGACTGGAAGAAGCTGAACAGCGGGCGCAACTGATGATCGATGACCAGCGCATGCCGGTC
The DNA here is from genome assembly GCF_949767415.1 of Pseudomonas sp. IT-196MI5. Lineage (NCBI taxonomy): Bacteria > Pseudomonadati > Pseudomonadota > Gammaproteobacteria > Pseudomonadales > Pseudomonadaceae > Pseudomonas > Pseudomonas sp. IT-196MI5. The sequence continues at coordinate 22,883 of NZ_CATKPZ010000008.1, read as the reverse complement.
GCTGCCACCGGTGGCGGCCAGCAACACCGGGGTGTCGATCAATGCGTCCTGGCCAATCAGGTCGAACAGGTGCTTGAACTGGCCCGGGTAGGCGCCACGGTAGACGGGGGCGGCCACCACCAGCAGGTCCGCCGACTCAATCGCACTCAACTCGTACTCAACGGTTTCCGGCAGCTCCTGACGGGACATGGCGCTGCCCAGCGGACGGACAATGTCGCCCAGTTCGATGATGCGGCTTTCGATTGGCAGGTACTGGCTCAGCTCGGCAACGATGGCCTCGACCAGCACCAGGGTGCGCGACGGACGATAGGTTCCACCGGAAACGGCGACGACTTTAAGTGGGCTGCTCATGGGGTCTGTTCCTGTTCGGGTTGCGGGATGTGCAGCCATCGGAGCAAGAGTTGTTCCAAGGATAAAATAATTATTAAAAACAATAAGATGGATTGACTTTTTGTCTCGGCTGCTGTTGCCCGGGCAGCTAACTGTTGAGCGACTGTTGCCTGAGCAACAATGGCGCTGCTGTTTACCGGGCAACACTGCGGCATCCATGAGATGAATGTAAATGATCTAAAAAGTATAAAATAAATACTTTTTGGTTATTAGCTTAAGGTTTTGTCTGGCCGCCAGTGCCGGGTGAGTCGCCTTTGGCTGACTTTGAAGGGGAGGGGGAATGCTGTTACTTGAGGGGAGACGCAGAGATTTTGGAGTAAGTGTCGACATCAGTTGTGGCAAGAAGGCAGCGGCCATCCTTGAATTTTGCGTAGAAAGTTATTTCCTTTTCTTTGTCACATAGCCACCAGCCTGTAACCAGTCCAACCGGACCCAAAAGCAAGGCTCCAGCCAGGCTCCATCGAATAGCACTCCCTTTCTTATTAACTATTTCCTCGGTTGCTGCCTCTAAAGTTTCCAGTTTTGAAGTGGGTATCTTTATTTCAAGAGAAGGTTTTACTGCGGATCTTAAAATGAACAGTCCAGATCGGAATTCAGCATCACCTGTCAGAAAGTCACCGGATATCAGCGTTATCTTCGACATGGTGTTTCTCTTCTGATCAGCTTTAGCCAGCTGATTACTGGGCTCCAAAGGTCTCTGCCAGTCAATCGACTTACGACAAAAGGTGAGGCCGACAGTCACCCCATCGATACCAGATCCTGGGCATTCACAATCGTCATGCCGAGGCGGTCGGCGATCAGCACTTCCAGTCGCGCACCTTTCGAATGCTCCCGGCCAGGGAGCGTGGCCACGGTGTCGCAGTTCATCAGGGCGTCGATGTCGAGGCGAATGCAGTGGTACGCAGTCCAATCGCTCTGATGTATTGGTTTGCAGTTGTCTCTTTACGTTGCATACGGTAATCCATATATTCGATAAACCGTATATGAGCCGAGGCTTCACAATGACCGGCAAAGCCCGTGTCCTCCTTCACGAAATTCATGAGCGCATCAAGATGTTCGTCTTGGTCAAAAACAAACACTGAGAACCGATATGGCTGACCATCTGACACCGACCACTGTTTTCAAATGCCTGGCTGACGACACTCGGGTCCGCACGATGATGCTCATCACCCGTGAAGGAGAGCTTTGTGTTTGCGAGCTGACCTGTGCGTTGAGCGAGAGTCAGCCAAAAATCTCCAGGCACCTCGCACAACTGAGAACCTGTGGCCTGTTGTCGGACCGTCGGCAAGGCCAATGGGTCTATTACCGACTGCACCCCAATCTGCCGGATTGGGTTCATCAAGTGCTGACCACGGTGCTCGAAAGCAACAAGCACTGGTTAAGTCCCGATGCCAAGCGCCTTGACGAGATGGGCGACCGTCCTGAAAGGGCAATCGCCTGTTGTTAAAGCCAGATCGTCTGATTGCGCCTTCGAATACGAGATCGCTCGATGAAAATCTTGTTCCTCTGCACTGCCAATAGCTGTCGCAGCATCGCTTTCGCCACGGTGATTGGCCCGTTGGTGGAAGTGCCGGTACTGATTTCCCATATCGACTACATCGGCCAGTTCGATACCCAATCGAACGCCCACTGACAACAAATACAGAGCACAACAACATGACTATCAAAGTTGGCATCAATGGTTTTGGACGGATCGGTCGCCTCGCTCTGCGAGCCGCCTGGAGCTGGCCAGAGTTTGAATTCGTGCAGATCAACGATCCGGCAGGGGACGCGGCGACCCATGCGCACTTGATCAACTTCGACTCGGTGCACGGCCGTTGGCACAACGAAGCCAGCGCCGAAGGCGATCATGTCGTGATGGGTGGCAAGCGCGTCAAGGTCACGGCCAACAAGGCGATTGCCGACACCGATTGGTCGGGCTGCGATTTGGTGATTGAAGCCAGCGGCAAGATGAAAACCGTCGCGGTGCTTCAGGCTTACCTGGACCAAGGTGTGAAACGTGTGGTGGTCTGTGCACCGGTCAAGGAGCAGGGCGCCTTGAACGTGGTGATGGGCGTTAACCAGCACCTGTTCGACCCTGCGCAGCACCGCATTGTGACCGCCGCCTCCTGCACCACCAATTGCCTGGCCCCTGTCGTCAAGGTTATCCACGAAAAGCTGGGCATTCGCCACGGTTCGATCACCACCATCCACGACCTGACCAACACTCAGAGCATCCTCGATCAGCCGCACAAGGATCTGCGTCGTGCGCGTGCGTCCGGGATGAGTTTGATTCCAACCAGCACCGGCTCGGCCACCGCCATTGCCGAAATCTTCCCGGAGTTGCGCGGACGCCTGAATGGTCACGCGGTACGGGTACCACTGGCCAATGCTTCGCTGACCGATTGTGTCTTTGAAGTCGAGCGTGCCACCACTGTGGAAGAAGTGAACCAGTTGCTCAAGGATGCTTCCGAGAACGAGCTGCAAGGCATCCTCGGTTTCGAGGTGCGTCCGCTAGTGTCCATCGACTACCGTACCGACCCGCGCTCATCGATCATCGATGCGCTGTCGACCATGGTCATCAATGGCACCCAGGTCAAACTCTATGCCTGGTACGACAACGAGTGGGGCTATGCCAACCGCACTGTCGAACTGGCGAAAATGGTCGGGCTGGCGGTCTGAGGAGCGGACATGAAAGCGTTGTCAGCCCTCGCGCCGCAAGTTCGGCAGTACCTGCTCGTGACGGGCAACTACTGGGCCTTCACTCTCACTGATGGCGCCTTGCGCATGTTGGTGGTGCTGCACTTTCACACGTTGGGCTACAGCCCACTGCAAATCGCGACGTTGTTTCTGTTCTACGAACTCTTTGGTGTTATCACCAACCTGGTGGGTGGCTACCTCGGCGCCCGGCTGGGGCTGAACCGAACCATGAACATCGGGCTGGGCCTCCAGGTCGCGGCACTGCTGATGCTGACGGTTCCGGTGGCCTGGCTGACCATCCCATGGGTGATGGGGGCGCAGGCACTGTCAGGGATTGCCAAAGACCTGAACAAGATGAGCGCGAAAAGCTCGATCAAGCTTCTGGTTCCGGATGGGCAGCAGGGCAAGCTCTACCAGTGGGTGGCGATTCTCACCGGCTCGAAGAACGCACTCAAGGGTGTCGGCTTCTTTCTTGGCGGAGCCTTGCTGGCATTGATCGGCTTCAAGGGCGCCTTGCTGGCCATGGCAGGTGTCCTGGCGCTGATCTGGGTCAGCAGCTTGATCCTGTTGAAGAAGGATCTGGGCAAAGCGAAAGCCAAGCCCAGGTTTCGCGACATCCTGTCCAAGAGCCGGGCGATCAACATTCTGTCAGCGGCGCGGATGTTTCTGTTCGGCGCCCGCGATGTCTGGTTTGTCGTTGCCTTGCCGGTGTACCTGAGCAGTGTGTTCGGCTGGGACTTCTGGAAGGTTGGCGGCTTCCTGGCGGCCTGGGTGATTGGCTACGGCATCGTGCAGTCCTTCGCGCCCCACATCACTGGCAAGAAGCGAGGGCACGTACCGGATGGTCGTGCGGCATTTCTGTGGGCGCTGGCACTGGCCGGTCTGCCCGCGGCCATTGCGCTCGGGCTGAACACCGGGCTGTCGCAACAGGGGGTGCTGTTGGGTGGATTGATGGTTTTTGGTGCGTTGTTCGCGGTGAATTCGTCGCTCCACAGCTATCTGATCGTGTCCTACGCCAAGGAAGATGGTGTGTCACTGGATGTGGGGTTTTATTACATGTCCAACGCCATGGGGCGCCTGATCGGCACGGTGCTTTCCGGTTGGGTGTATCAGGTGTATGGGCTGGGGGCGTGCTTGTGGATATCGAGCGCCTTTGTGCTGCTCGCAGCGCTGATTTCTATCGGGTTACCGAGGCATGCCGAGGCGATGTGAAGCCGCTCTGAAGGTGGCTTGCAGCCAATCGCTATCAGCAGCCAGGCATTTGAGGTAAGGCAGGCAAGTGTTGGAGGCAAGTCATGAACCGGTTCACAAGTGTCTTAACTGTTTTACCCGTTTTACTCTCCGTGTTGCCAGGCAGTGGCTGCGATCAAAAAGAGTCATCCCCTAAGCATCATCACGGGTTTCTGTGGGGGACTTACTACTTTCTCCACGTTTTCAGACGAAACAGTTGCCTTGATTCAGGAGGGCAGACTGCTCCGGGAGTTCTGCTCAATTTCATTACACGTCGTAGGCTCGTTGGTAATGACCGCTGCCGGGCATTTGTCCTATCAAACTATTGGCATGCGCTGAGGAGATGAACATGAAAGGTTTTCTAGTGATTTTCTTTACTCAACAGAATCGTCGTTATCAAGGGAAGATGCTCGGCGAGTGGATTGTTGATTTGGCCAAAGAAATGGGCCTGCGTGGTGCGACCCTGTCTACGGGCATTGAGGGTTTTGGACACACCGGTAGGCTGCATTCCGCGCACTTTTTTGAGCTGGCGGATCAACCAACGGAGATTCGCATGGCTATCACCGAGGAAGAATCAGAAAGGTTGTTCAAACGATTGGAGGTTGAGGAGTTTTCCGTGTTCTACATCAAAACCCCAATCGAGATGGGTACCGTCGGCAAAAAGGCCAACTAGCCGGGGAGTGTCATAGCAGCACAATCCTTCCAGTGCCGCCTAAGCTCATCTACCTGAACACACGCATCGAAGAGCCTGCGTATACGGGCTAAACAAAAGGTTCTTCCCGGTAATCCGTGAAGAACCTGTTTTTTCAGCTTCTCATTGTTTTCCTCCGGTGCTCAGCATTGACGCAGAGCATTATCCAGATCAGCGATCAGGTCTTCCTCGTGCTCGAGGCCAATCGAGATCCGGATCAACCCCTCGGACACCCCTGCTTTACTGCGCAGAGCCTGCGGCACACCCGATTGTGTGGTCGAAGCTGGATGACAAACCAGGGACTCAGTGCCTCCGAGACTGACAGCCGACTTGAAAAGATGCAGGGCGTTGATAAAGCGAAAGGCCCGTTCGCGACCGCCGTCCAGTACGAATGAGAAAGTTGAGCCAGGGCCCGTGCATTGCCGGCGGTAGACCTCCTGATAGCTGCCATCCTCAATAAGCTCTGGATGCAAAACGACGACTTTCTGGTGGGGGTTGCTGGCCAGCCAGCGAGCGATCACGGTGCCGGTTCTTGCGGCCTCTTTCATGCGCAGGACGAGCGTTTCCATCGAGCGGGAGATCATCCATGAGGAATGTGGATCGAGTTGCGAGCCGAACGAGCTGCGAACGCTGCGTATTTTGCTGATCAGCTCTTTGGTGCCCGTAATGCCTCCGGCAACAAGGTCACTGTGTCCACCCACATACTTGGTTAGCGAATACACGCACAGGTCAACACCGTGTTTCACCGGCTTCTGGAAGATAGGCCCGAGCAGGGTGTTATCGCAGACAATTAATGGCCGGTAGCTATGGCGCGTTTCGAAAGCGTCTATTTCCTTGCGCAACCCTTCCAGGTCGATCAGTGCGTTGGTCGGGTTAGCCGGAGTCTCGATATAGCAAATTCTAACTGGCCCCTTGCAGGCAGCAGTTTCCAGTGCATCTGCAATGGATTGCATGGACAGGCCGTCGTCAAAACCATGCGAGCCGATGCCCCAATCCGAGAGAATCTTGCTAATCAGGGTCTCAGTACCACCGTACAGCGGTGCCGATTGCACCAGTTGATCGCCTGGGCGCAGAAACGCAAACAAAACAGCACTGATGGCGGACATTCCACTGGATGTAATTGCGGCGGCTTCTGAGCCATCCAGCAGCGCGAGGCGGTCCTCGACGATTTCCAGGTTGGGATGATTGAAGCGGCTGTAGACCAGGCCAGCTGATGAATCCTGCGGAATCGGTTTACGACCCGACACGACATCGAAGAATTCTGCACCTTCCTCAGCCGTGCGAAACGCAAAGGTGGAGGTCAGGAAAACCGGTGGTTTGACTGCGCCTTCCGAGAGGAACGGGTCGTAACCATAAGACATCATCAATGTCTCAGGGTGCAACGCATGGCTTCCGATAGTTTTTTTGTGATAGCTGGAATAAGACATAAGCCGCACCTTTCTGAGTTTGCGATCAAGACTCATCGCTCATAAACGCACCGCCCTCGTAGGCATCGTTTTTGAGCCTGTTTGTGATGGAAAGAGTGTATTCAGAAGGGGGAGTATGAATTTTTCAATTTTTGTCAGGTTTTTCGTGGAATGAGAAAAATCATTCTCCAAAACGGTCGATTTCGTTAAAACCTGATAATGAGAAAGCGTATCTGGATGGAATGGCGCTCTGAAGGTACTCAGGATTCCTCGGGGCAATGGACGTCCAACAATAGAAAGTTGTCGGAACGTGTATCGCTTTCGGTAATCGTCCCACTCCCAGAGCGGTAGCAGCCGAATGGGTGGGCAGGGCGCGGGCCTGTAACAGGTACACCGCTGTCCTGTCAGAGATTGCTTTGTGGCAGATGCATCTGCCACAAACAGCGATTATCGAGGTAAAGGCAGCGCCGTCGTGTACTTGATCTGCTCCATGGCAAAGCTTGATGTGATGTTGGAAAGTCCGTCGACGCTCGTGATCAGCTTCTTGTAGAAAGTGTCATAGGCGGCAATGTCGCTCACCACAACGCGCAACATATAGTCCCAGTCCCCCGACATCCGATAGAACGCCATCACTTCCTCGAACTGCGACACGGTCTTGGCGAATGTATCCAGCCAGACCTTGTCATGACGCTGCGTCTTGACCTGCACCAGCACCGTTAACCCAAGACCCAGCAGCACTGGGTCCAGCAGGGCTACTTTGGCCCTGATATAGCCCTCTTTCTCGAGTTTCTTGATCCGCTTCCAGCAGGGGGTCGTTGAAAGGTTGACGGCTTCAGCCAGATCTTTGATAGGCATGTCGGCATCGCGTTGCAGGAGGGAGAGGATGTGGCGATCAAAGCTGTCCATTTTTTCTTCTTATTTGTGAGTTCGTAGAATTTTTTTCTAAAAAATAGCCTAAGAACTGAAGAAATGGAAATTAAATTTCGAGTGGCCGGCAGTAGGATTTACACCATGAAAACCGTGCCTGGAGCCACTCAAAAATGAAGAAGATCATCGCCACACTCGCCACGCCTCAGGCGATGTTCCTTATGCCGTTGACGCCTGCCGGGGCGAGGGAAACTCTGTGAACGATTGGATCCGTACAGCAGTCAGCCGTATCTCCTGCGATCTGCTGCGCTCCGCCGACACCCACATCCACAAGCTGGAAATTCCAGGGTTGAAGGGCATCGACATTTACCTCAAGGACGAGAGCACACATCCAACTGGCAGTCTCAAACATCGGCTGGCACGCTCGCTTTTTCTACATGCCATTTGCAGTGGCAAGATCCGAGAGGGTACCCACGTGGTCGAGGCATCCTCGGGCAGCACTGCTGTGTCCGAAGCCTACTTTGCCAAAATGCTTGGCCTGCGCTTCACCGCCGTCATGCCGCGCAACACCGCGAGCAAAAAGAAAGAGCAGCTCGAGCTGCTCGGCGGGCACTGTTACTTCGTTGATCATTCATCAGAGGTCTATGCCCAGGCGCAGCGCCTGGCACGCGAAAGCGAAGGGCACTACATGGATCAGTTTACCTATGCCGAGCGGGCAACGGATTGGCGTGGCAACAACAATATTGCCGACAGTATCTTCCAGCAATTGACCGGCGAGGCGCACCCCATTCCCCACGCGGTGGTCATGAGTGCAGGGACTGGCGGCACTACCGCCACCATCGGCCGCTACATCCGCTACAAGGGTCATGACACTCAACTGATCGTGGTGGACCCCGAGCACTCGGTTTTCTATGACAGCTATCGAACAGGCGACTCAAGTCTTACCGGCAGCAAAGGCAGTCGCATAGAAGGCATCGGTCGTCCCCAGGTCGAGCCGTCGTTCCTGCCAGATGTGATCGACGACATGCTCAAGATCCCCGACGCGGCCAGCATCGCCACCCTTTATTGGCTGGAGAAAGTACTCGGGAGGAAGCCAGGGGGGTCCACCGGTACCAACATGTGGGGCGCACTGAAAGTCGCATCGAGGATGCAAGAGCAAGGTCTGCAGGGTTCTATCGTGACCCTGATGTGCGATAGCGGTGAACGCTATCTGGACACCTATTACGACCGCGACTGGGTCGCTCGCCACATCGGCGACATCACACCCTATGCGAAACAACTCGATTGCTACCTTTAATACACGTGAGTCACGACTGATTATGAGCCTGAACAAGAGCAACTTTTCGACCCAAGTGATCCACGCTGGCGAACAGTCGACCTATGCCGACAACACCATCTTCCCGGCGATCGTCACCTCCAGTTCGTTCATCAAGCGCAGCCTTGACGACAACCCGGACTACGCCTACGGACGAGTGGGTAACCCAACCCGACATGCCTATGAGAGCTGCATTGCGCAGTTGGAGCATGGCTTTGGAGCCGTGGCCTGCGCTTCGGGTCTGGCTGCGACTGCCACCGTGCTTGAGCTTTTGCCCAAGGACTCCCATGTAATCGTGATGGCGGGCGTCTACGGGGGCACCTTCCGCCTGATGGAAGACTACCGCAGCAAGACGTCCGGGCTCACCACCACTTACGTCGACCTCAATGACCTTGAGGCACTGGCCGCCAGTCGCCGCGACAACACCCGGCTGATCTGGATCGAGACACCGACCAACCCTCTGCTGCAGCTGGTGGACATCCCGTGCGTGACAGAGTTTGCCCGTGCCCGCGGCATCCTGACTTGCGTCGACAACACCTTCTGCTCACCCTGGAACCAGCGTCCGATCGAGCACGGCGTCGACCTGGTGATGCACTCAGCGAGTAAATACATTGGTGGGCACTCCGACCTGATCGGTGGAGTCGTGGTGGCAGCCGATGAGCAACTGTTCACCCGCCTGCGCGGCATCAGCATGGCCATTGGAGCAGTCCAGGGACCGTTCGACTGCTACCTCGCACTGCGTGGGCTCAAGACCCTCGACGTGCGCATGGAGCGCCAGTGCAGCAATGCGCTACAGATCGCTCGCTATCTCAACCAGCACCCGCAGGTAGAGGCGGTGTACTACCCCGGACTGGAAAGCCATCCGCAGCACGAACTGTGCAAACGCCAGATGCGTTCTGGCGGCGCAGTGGTCTCGTTGAAGTTGAAGGCCAATCGCAAGGCGATAGCACCCTTCATCGAAAAGCTGTCGATCTTTGTATTGGCCGATTCCCTGGGCGGAGTCGAGAGCATGATCAACCACTCCTACAGCATGTCGCACAACTCGTTGAGCCATGAACAGAAAATCAGCCTGGGCATCAGCGAGAACCTGATCCGACTCTCCATCGGCCTGGAACATGTCGACGATCTGATCGCCGATTTGAATGCGGGCTTTGTGCGGCTACCCACGACCAACGTCGAATAACAGAAATTCCCACTCCACCCACAAGAGGGTATCGAGGTCCATTGCACTGACGTTTCATGAAAACTGGCGTTCCGTTTATCAAACAATAAGGTCTATAAAATGCAAACGAACCGCATGCTCAAGAAACACTGGAAAACCGCAGTACTGGCACTGACGCTGGCAACCAGCTTCTCTGCCGCAGCTGATCAACTCAGCGATATCAAGGCCAAGGGGGAGTTAGTCTGTGGTGTACTCGGCACCGACGAGCCGTTCAGCTACATCAAGGACCCAGCGTCTCGCGCGATCGTCGGTTACGACGTCGACATGTGCAACGCCATTGCCGCGACCATCGGGGTCAAACCGGTACTCAAGCAATTGACCGTCGCCGCACGTATTCCTGAATTACAACAAGGCCGTGTCGATCTTCTGGCTGCCTCCCTGACGCATAACAAAGAACGGGAAGCATTGATCAACTTCTCCCTTTCGACCTTCATCACGGGTCAGAAAGTCATGGTCAAGACTGACAGTGGCGTCAATCAACTCGACCAACTGGACGGCAAGAAAATCTTGACGATCAAAGGCTCCACCATGGAGCAGAGCATCCGCGCGAAGATCGCTGACGCCCAGATCGTATCGTTCGACAGCAACCCTCAAGCCCTGCTTGCGTTGCAACAGGGCAAAGGACTGGGTTACGCCAACGATGAGACCTCATTGGCCGGCAACTTCGCCAAGCTGGGTGATGCGGCAAAAGATTTTCGGATTCTCCCAACGCCCCTGTCCACCGAGCATATTGCGCTGGGCCTGAGAAAAGAAGAACGCGCCTTCCAGGAGCAGGTGAACAAGACGCTGCGCGATCTGGAGTCGTCTGGCAAGGCTGAGACGCTCTTCACCAAATGGTTTGGTCCTGAGACCAACATGAAATTTGCCAGCCGCTCATTCAAGATCGAAACCGACCAAATCAACTAACTTCATTGAGGGCCCGACCTTTGGGTCGGGCCACGGGACTGGTTATGAATACGTTTGATTTATCGGTTGTGCTCTCCGGGCAGTATCACGACTGGCTCATCAGTGGCTTCCTGCTGTCCATCCAACTCGCATTGATCTCGTTGGCCATTGCCCTACCGCTGGCAATCGTCATCGCTGTATTGCGAATGGCCCCTTACGCTGCACTCCGGGCAATCGCGATCACTTATGTGGAAGCCATACGCAACGTCCCGCTGCTGGCACACATGCTGTTCTGGTATTTCGGGGCACCGGAGCTGCTGCCAACCCCCATCAAGACATGGATCTACGAACACAATATCGAAGCGGTCAGCGCGGTTATCGCTCTGGTGCTCTACACGGCAGCCTACATGTCCGAGGACATCCGCAGCGGCTTGCGTTCCATTCCCAAGGAGCAAATGGAGGCCGGCAGAACCCTGGGCTTTGGCTTCCTCAGCACCATGCGTCTGGTCATCCTCCCGCAGTCACTACGGGTGACAGTGCCACCGCTGATTAGCCAGACACTTAACCTGTGGAAGAACACCAGCATCGCCATGGTGATCGGCGTCGCTGAAATGATGTATCAGGCCCAGCAGGTGGAAAGCTCCACATTCCGGGGTTTCGAATCGTACGCCGTTACCACGGCAGGTTATGTCGGCGTCTCGATCATCATCACGCTGCTGTCCAGTTGGTACCAGCAACGCTATCCCGTCCGGAGTGCCTGACGATGCTCGATATCATCCAAAACTACGGGCTTTTCTACCTGATTGGCCAGTACCCGAACGGCCCCTTGGGCGGCTTGGCGATGACGCTGATCCTGGCAGCGTTGGCCTTGGTATTGGCTTTCCCTGTTGGGGTGCTGCTCGCACTCTGTCGCATCAGTCCTTACCGACCGTTGCGTCTGCCGGTCACGGGGCTTGTGTACGTACTGCGCGGAACGCCATTGCTGATGGTGATTTTCTGGGCCTATTTCCTTCTGCCAACCCTGACCGGTCAACGCACCGATCAATTTGGCACCATGTTGGCTGCCCTGGTGATTTTTGATGGGGTCTACCTCGCAGAAATCATTCGCGCAGGCATTCTTGGATTGCCTCGCGGGCAAATGGAAAGCTCCCGTTCACTCGGCTTTTCGTACCTGGCCACAATGCGCCTGGTCATCATGCCCCAGGCCTTTCGCAACATGCTGCCCTCACTGGTGAATCAGTTTGTCTCCACCATCAAGGAGACCTCGCTGGGTTATATCATCAGCCTCTCGGAAGTGTCCTTCGTCGCCTCGCAGATCAGTGCTCAGTTGCTCACCAAGCCGGTCCAGGTCTATGCCGTGCTCGGTCTCACTTACTTCGTCATGTGCTTCAGCTTGTCTCGCTTCGCCTTCTGGCTGGAAAGACGTCTCGCTGTTCGAACTGCAGAGGTTTAACCCCATGATCAAACTGAAAAACGTTAACAAGTGGTACGGCAGTTACCATGCCCTGGATGACATCAACGAAACCGTCGCCAAGGGTGAAGTGGTCGTGGTCTGCGGTCCGTCAGGCTCCGGCAAGTCGACGATGATTCGCACACTCAATCGGCTGGAAGCCATCCAGAGCGGGAATATCTTTATCGATGGCGTGGATATCCATGATCGCTCCGTCAGCGTGAACGCCTTGCGCAGCGGTATTGGCTTCGTGTTCCAGCAGTTCAATCTGTTTCCCCACCTCACCGTTCTTGAGAACTGCACGCTGGCACCGCGTCGCCTGCGCAAGCTGGGCGCCAAGGAAGCGGACGATCTGGCCATGAGCTTGCTGGACCGCGTAGGGCTGGCCCACAAGGCATGCGCTTACCCATCCGAGTTATCGGGTGGTCAGCAACAGCGCGTAGCCATCGCCAGGGCATTGGCAATGAACCCACCGGTGATGCTGTTCGATGAACCCACTTCCGCGTTGGACCCGGAGATGGTCGGCGAAGTGCTTCAAGCGATGAAAAGCCTGGCCAAGGAAGGCATGACCATGGTGTGCGTCACCCATGAGATGGGTTTCGCGCGTGAAGTGGCCGATCGAGTGATCTTCATGGATCAAGGCAAGGTGCTCGAACGAGCGACGCCCGAGTCTTTCTTCCAGCGCCCTGAACACCCTCGCGCCCAGCGATTCCTGTCCGATATCCGCTCGCCCTGGGCCGAGAGTGGTATGCCGCAAGCCTGCTGAATGGAGTACAGGGGGCAGTCTCGATGGCCACCCCCTTGAGAATGGAGGCAATGACCATGCAATTTGATGTCGAGTCGTTCTTCGACGCCGAGAGCTGTACCTACAGTTACCTGGTCATCGACCCGGTGACCCGGCACTGCGCGATCATCGATCCGGTGCTCGACTACGATGCCGCCGCCGCGCGTATCTCGTATTCAAGTGTCGAGCGCCTTATCGAGCATGTGCGCGCCAACGCGCTAACGCTGGAGTGGATTCTGGAAACCCATGTGCATGCCGACCACCTCTCGGCTGCCCGTTACCTCAAGCGTCAACTGGGTGGACAGATCGGCATTGGCGACCGTATTCCTCAGGTGCAGAAGGCCTTTGCCAGGCTGTTCGACGCCGACGATGACTGGTGCCCGGACGGCAGCCAGTTCGATCGATTGTTCGTCGACAACGAAACATTCCATGTCGGCGCCTTGGCCGTCAGTGTGCTGCACACGCCTGGCCATACCCCGGCCTGCGTGACGTACCTTATCGAAGATGCCGCTTTCGTCGGTGACACGTTGTTCATGCCCGATTGCGGCACCGCCCGCTGCGATTTTCCTGGCGGTGACGCACACCAGTTGTACCACTCGATTGGCCGGCTGTTCCAGCTACCGGGCAGCACGCGGCTGTTCATGTGCCACGACTACAAAGCGCCCGGCCGCGACGCCTACTGTTACCAGAGCACGGTGGACGAGGAGCGCGCGCACAACATCCATATCGGCAAGGGCATCGCCGAGGCTGATTTCGTTGCTCTGCGCTCGACGCGCGACAAGACCCTGAATCAGCCCAGGCTGCTGCTGCCGTCAGTGCAGATCAACATGCGAGCCGGTGAGACACCTGCGGCCAGGGCCAATGGCATCAGTTATTTGAAGATACCGCTCAATATGTTCTGAACACCTTGATTGAGTTCAGGCAGAGCGAAATGGATAACCTCTTTACGAGTCTAAATGGCATGCAAATCACCACTCACAGCAAAAACTTTGCAACAACCGGTCAATTAACCCCAGAAGATTTGAACGAAGCCGCCAATCTGGGTTTTCGCTCAATCATCTGTAACCGACCGGATTGTGAAGGTGGCGCGGATCAACCTGCCAGCGCGGCCATACACGCCGAAGCCAAACGGCTAGACCTTGAGTTTGCTTATTTCCCGGTTCAGCCCGATACCATCAGTGAAAACGATGTACGGCATTTTGCCGACTTGCTGGACATCCTGCCTGCACCGGTATTGGCTTTTTGTCGTACCGGTAATCGCTCTACCAAGCTTTACCAAAAAGCGTCGGCGTGTGCCGCGCGAAGTGAAGTTGCCACAAAATGCCCCGATATCACTGCCGACGTCGTGGTCATTGGTGGCGGGTCGGCAGGCATCGGTGTCGTGGCAAGCCTGCTCAAGCGTGCACCCGATCTGCAGATCACGCTCATCGAACCCAATGATCAGCACTACTACCAGCCGGCCTGGACGCTGGTCGGTGGGGGCGCTTATGACGCGCGCAAGACTGTCAGACCCATGTCGCAGGTCATCCCCCGTGGCGTAACCTGGATCAAGGCGGCAGTGGTCAAGGCCCTGCCCGAAGGAAAACGTCTAGAGCTGAATAACGGCAAAAGCGTCGCTTATCGAAATCTCATCGTCTGCCCGGGACTGCGGCTGGCCTGGGAGAAAATCGAAGGGCTGGAAGAAACCCTGGGCAAGAACGGGGTGACTTCCAACTACCGCTATGATCTGTGTGCCTACACCTGGCAACTGGTGCAGGGACTACGCAAAGGCAAGGCCCTCTTTTCCCAGCCTGGGATGCCGATCAAATGTGCTGGCGCCCCGCAGAAGGCCCTGTACCTTTCCTGCGATCATTGGCAAAAGTCAGGTGTTCTGCAGAACATGCAGGTCGAGTTCAATCTCGCTGGCGCAGTGCTGTTCGGTGTACCGGCCTTCGTTCCTCCCCTGATGAAATACATCGAGAAGTATCAAGCACACTTGGTATTCGGCTCGAACCTGGTGAAAGTTGACGGCCCGAGCCGGACAGCCTGGTTTGAAAGCAAGGACGAACACGGCGCAGTCATTCGCCAGGCCAAGACCTTCGACATGCTCCATGTCGTCCCCGCGCAGGTCGCCCCTGACTTCATCCGCACCAGCCCTCTGGCGGACGACGCCGGTTGGTGTGAAGTGGATCCGGGGACGCTGCAACACAGCCGCTATCCGGACGTGTTTGCGCTCGGTGATGTCTGCTCCACCAGTAACGCCAAGACCGCTGCCGCTGCGCGCAAACAAATCGTTGTCGTCGCCGAGAACCTCATGGCAGCACGTGGCAACCGGCCCATGCCCTTGTGCTACGACGGCTATGGGTCATGCCCGTTGACTGTCGAAAAAGGCAAAGTCGTGCTGGCAGAGTTCGGCTACGGCGGGAAACTGCTGCCCACATTCCCCCTGGACGCAACGGTCGCCCGAAAAAGTGCATGGTTCCTCAAGGCTCGGCTCCTGCCTTGGTTCTATTGGAACGGCATGCTCAAAGGCCGTGAGTGGTTGACCAGCCTCTCCAAGGTTGAGTGAGGCGCGAGCATGCTATTGAGTGGAATATTCGGGATTGCCATCGGCATCATTCTCGGCCTTACCGGTGCGGGGGGTGGAATTTTGGCCGTGCCGGCACTCGTGATCGGCCTGGGGTGGTCAATGACTGAGTCTGCTCCCGCTGCGCTGTTCGCCGTCAGCGCAGCGGCAGCTGTAGGGGCTGTGGATGGTCTGAGGAAAGGTCTGGTACGTTATCGGGCTGCCCTGCTGATGGCATTGTTGGGAGCCGCGTTTTCGCGCCTGGGCGTGCATTTTGCCCATCTGCTGCCCGACACCGTACTGACGTCGATGTTCAGCATGGTTATGGTCATTGTGGCGATACGCATGATTCGGCAGGCGAGCGGCATCTCGGCCAAGGCCGCCGACAATCAGCAGTGCTGGCAAGAAAAGAATTGCATGATCAACCCTCAAACCGGCCGACTGCGCTGGACACCGAAATGCTCAGCCAGCCTTGCCGTCGTTGGCTCACTTTCTGGACTGCTTACCGGGATGCTTGGTGTAGGAGGGGGGTTCTTGATCGTGCCTGCTTTTCAACAGCTTTCAGACATCCGCATGCATGGCATCGTCGCGACTTCACTTATGACTATCGCCCTGATCTCGGCTATCGCGGTGACAGGCGCAATTCACGCAGGAGCCCACATAACGGTCACGGGCGGCGTTTTTATCGCTGCGAGTATGAGCGGAATGCTATTGGGAAGACTCCTCTCACCCAGGATTCCCGCCAAATCGATACAACTGGGTTTTTCCGCCGTATGCCTGGTGGTTGCAGGCTACCTGATGCTCAAAACCTGGGACTGAGCATAGGGGCGTCGACCTGACCGGCCCCCGCCATTCTCTTGTCCAGGGCACTGGCAAGACTCAACGCCTCAACACTCAATGCCTTGCAAAAGGCGTCAACGAAAACTGAGGAGGGTCGAAAATCAGGCCTTATCAGCATGACTCGGTAGGGAATGGACACGTTGATTGGTCGAATGACCAATCCTCTGCCTGACTCTTGCTCGGCGCTCAATGGGTTGATGATTGCCACGCCCAATTGTTGCCTGACCATGGCACAGACCGACGCAGCATTGGTGGTTTCGATCACGGTATGCCGATCGACACCTGCGTGACGAAAGTGCTGATCGAGCTTTTGACGGTAAATGTCCAGGCCCGACAGGTTGATGAAATTGACACCGCGAAAGTCCTCCATTGCCAGCAGCGACCTGGACAGCAAAGGATGCCCCTCTGGCAGTATGCAGACCATGTCGGCACAAAAGAGCATTTCCCCTCGGGTGCCTCTTGGCACATGTTCACTTTCGGTCAAGCCAAGGTCGTGACGCTGTGCGCTGAGAGACTCCTCGAGCAAGGGCGATTCCTGCGCGGTGATACTCAAGCCTATGCCCGAATGCTGCTGATGAAACTGCTTGCAAACGTTGGGCAATAGCGTCTGAGAAAACAGCGGCAGGCAGGTGATGCTGAGTTGCCCATGTTCGAAACGACGGATCGATTGCGCAACGCTATTGATTCGTTCCAACCCGATATATGAGCGTTCGACCTCTTCGAGCAACATTATTGCCTGAGCCGTCGGTACCAACCTGCCGCCCTCCCGATCAAACAGACGTAAACCCGAAAGGCTTTCAAGCCGGGCCAGTTCCCGGCTGAGCGTCGGTTGGGAGGTCAACAATAAGCGCGCCGCTCCCGTGACGCTGCCTGCTTGCATGATCGCTCGGAAAACTTCGATATGCCGCAACGAGACTTTCATACCCCAACCTTCATGATCGCTTGAAGCCCATATCAAAACTGAATTGATAACTAAAAAGAAGATATTTTATTGAATGCCCTGCAATCGGCATGATGGTCGCCACTCTCTAGATCAGATCGACTATCTTTATGCCCAGTCAGCCCGTCTTCCAGCAGTTAGCCGCTATTGCCACTGAACATGGCACCCCGTTCTGGTGTTATGACGCACAGACCATCAAGGCACGTGTCGATCAACTGGCGTGCTTCGAGACCGTACGATTCGCACAAAAAGCCAGCTCCAACCTGCACATCCTGCGCTTGATACGAGAGCAAGGTGTTCGGGTCGATGCCGTCTCGCTGGGTGAAATCGAGCGGGCACTGCTGGCAGGTTTCAGCCCGGCCGGCACACCAGCGGGCATCGTTTTTACGTGTGATCTGTTCGACGAGGCTACATTGCGCCGCGTGGTCGAGCTGAATATCGAGGTCAATACCGGTTCGATCGACATGCTCCGCCAATTGGGAGAACGCTCCTCGGGCCATCGCGTCTGGCTGCGGATCAACCCCGGGTTCGGGCACGGTCACAGCCGCAAGACCAATACCGGTGGGGAAAACAGCAAGCATGGCATCTGGCATGACCAGGTTCACGAAGCGCTCGACGTCATTCGGCAGTGCGGGCTGAAGCTGGTGGGATTGCATATGCATATCGGCTCGGGCGTGGATTACGCACATCTGGAGCAAGTGGGCTGTGCAATGGTCTCGGCCGTGAAAATGCTCGACCATGATATCGAAGCGTTTTCTATTGGTGGCGGGCTTTCCACCCCCTACCGCGAGGGCGATGAGCCGGTGGACATCCAGCGTTACGCCAACGCATGGCATCAGGCCAGGCTGGACATCGAGGCGTTTCTCGGTCATCCGGTGCGGATGGAAATCGAACCCGGCCGGTTTTTGGTTGCCGAGTCAGGTTGTCTGGTGACGGAAGTTCGCACGGTCAAAAAAGTGGGTCGCCGGAACTTCATCCTGGTGAACGCCGGCTTCAATGACCTGATGCGCCCGGCCCTCTATGGCGCCTATCACCACATGACCTTGCTGGACGCCGAGGGTACCCCCGTCAATCGCGTTGAATACGACTACGTGGTGGGCGGCCCGCTGTGTGAATCCGGCGATATCTTTACGCAGGATGAAGACGGTGTGACGCCCCGTTTGTTGCCCGAGGCGCAGGTTGGCGACTTGCTGATCATGCACGATACGGGCGCGTACGGCGCCTCTATGTCATCCAATTACAACAGCCGCCCCCTGTTGCCGGAAGTGTTGATCGAGCAAGGGCAAGCCAGATTGATTAGACGCCCACAGCCATTGTCGGACTTGCTGGCCTTGGAGTTGGGGCTTTAAGGAGCAGGGGGCGAGCGTAGAAACCGAGTGATGAAGTGGGCCTTCAAGCGTTCAATGGGGGCCATTCATGCTGGATGAACCACGCGTCAGACGTTTGAGCGCGAGGACCATCAGGCCCCCGTTTTGAGGGGTGAGCCAGCGCCTTCGAGCGACCCTGCGGTTGCTCGAAGGCGCTCTGGTTACTTCAGGTTGCCGCTGAGGAACTGCTGCAGACGCTCACTTTTAGGGTTGCCCAATACGTCCTCGGGTGCACCCTGTTCTTCGACCCGCCCCTGGTGCAGGAACAGCACCTGGTTCGACACTTTGCGCGCAAAGCTCATTTCGTGGGTCACCATGATCATGGTGCGGCCTTCTTCGGCCAGGCCCTGGATCACTTTGAGCACTTCGCCCACCAGTTCCGGGTCCAGGGCCGAGGTCGGCTCGTCGAACAGCATGATCTCCGGTTCCATGCTCAGGGCACGGGCAATGGCGACCCGTTGCTGCTGACCACCCGAGAGAAACGCCGGGTATTGGTCGGCCACCCGTGCCGGCAGACCGACCTTGTCCAGGTAGCGCCGGGCGCGATCCTCTGCGTCCTTCTTGCTGACGCCCAGCACCCGGCGTGGGGCCATGGTGATGTTCTCGAGCACGGTCATGTGGCTCCACAGGTTGAAGTGCTGGAACACCATCGCCAGGCGAGTGCGGATGCGTTGCAGTTCATTGGCGTCGGCCACGCGCATGCCGTGGCGGTCATGGACCATTTGAATCGGCTGGTTGTCCAGGCTCATGGCGCCGTCATTGGGCGTTTCCAGGAAGTTGATGCAACGCAGAAAGGTGCTCTTGCCCGAACCACTGGCGCCAATCAGGCTGATCACATCGCCGGTCTTGGCGTTTAGCGAAACGCCCTTGAGGACTTCATGGTTGCCATAACTTTTGTGCAGGTTTTCAACGGTCAGTTTGTACATGAACAAGCATCCTGAATTAGTGAGCCGGGCCGAGGAAAGACAACCAACGGCGTTCAGCCAGGCGGAACAGGCCGACCAGAGAGAATGTGACTGCCAGATAGATCAACGCGGCGATGCCGAACGACTGGAAGGTCAGGAAGGTCGCCGAGTTGGCGTCCCGCGCGACTTTCAGGATGTCCGGGATGGTCGCGGTGAACGCCACGGTGGTCGAGTGCAGCATCAGGATCACTTCGTTGCTGTAGTACGGCAACGAGCGACGCAAGGCCGACGGCATGATCACGTAGGCATACAGCTTCCAGCCGGTCAGTCCGTAAGCCTTGGCCGCTTCGACTTCACCGTGGGCCATGCTGCGGATTGCCCCGGCGAAAATCTCCGTGGTGTAGGCGCAGGTGTTCAGGGCGAAGGCCAGGATGGTGCAGTTCATCGCATCGCGAAAGAACGCATCCAGCACGGGCTGAGCACGCACCGCGGCCAGGCTGTAAATGCCGGTGTAACAGATCAGCAACTGGATATACAGCGGCGTACCGCGGAACAGATAGGTGTAGAACTGCACCGGCCAGCGTACCCAGACATTGCTCGAGACCCGGGCAATCGACAGCGGGATCGACATCACGAAGCCGAAGAAGATCGAGGCACTGAGCAGCCAGAGGGTCATGGCCAGCCCGGTGATGTGAGTGCCGTCCTGGAACAGGAAAGGTTTCCAGTATTCCTGCAGTAGCTCGATCATCGCACGGCCTCCCGGGTGCCTGCGGCGTAGAAGATTTCCATCCGGCGCAAGACGTAGTTCGAAACGGTGGTGATCACCAGATAGATCAAGGCGGCCAGAATCAGGAAGAAGAACAGCTGATAGGAGCTCTTGCCCGCGTCCTGGGCCACCTTGACCAGATCGGCCAGGCCAATGATCGACACCAGCGCGGTGGCCTTGAGGATCACCATCCAGTTATTACCGATGCCCGGCAGGGCAAAACGCATCATTTGCGGGAACACCACCAGGCGAAAGCGCTGAGCGCGGGTCAGGCCGTAGGCGGTAGCCGCTTCCATCTGCCCACGCGGCACGGCAAGGATGGCGCCACGGAAGGTTTCGGTGAAATAAGCCCCGTAGATGAAGCCCAGGGTGATGACCCCGGCGCTAAAGGGATTGATTTCGATGTATTCCCATTCCATGAAATCGGTAAACGAGGTCAGCCAGGTTTGCAGGCTGTAGAAGATCAGCAGCATCAGCACCAGGTCCGGCACCCCGCGGATCAGTGTGGTGTAGGCCTGCGCAGGGACGCGCAGCAGTGCCGATTTCGAAAGCTTGGCGCTGGCGCCGATCAGGCCCAGGCCAACGCTCACCAGCAAGCACAGAAAGGATAATTTGACAGTCATCCAGGAGCCTTGCAGCAACAGCGGGCCGAAGCCTTTAAGGCTGAAGCCTGACAGCCCCAGAATCGTTAAGAGGTTTTCTAGCATTGGGCAGCCCTACATCGATCAAAAAAGTGCCCATCCGGAAATGGGCGCAGGGTCATTATTTGCCGCTGTAGAGATTCAGGTCGCCAAAGTGCTTCTGCTGGACGGCCGCATAGGTGCCATTGTCGTGCAGTGCCTGGATACCTTTGTTCAGCAAGGCCTGGAGCTCGGCGTTGCCTTTGGTCAGGCCCACGGCGGTTTTGGCTGGCAGCAGGGGGCTTTCGACCGGCTCGCTGACTTGGAAGTCTGCGCCTGGTGGCGACTTCAGGAAGCCCAGTTCGGCTTGCAGCATGTCCTGGATCCCTGCATCGAGACGTCCGGAGATCAGGTCTGCGTACACCTGGTCCTGGTTGGCGTAGGCCTGGGTCTCTACCCCGGCCTTGTCCAGCACGGCCTTGGCGTAGGCTTCCTGGATGGAGCCTTGCTCGTAGCCGACTTTCTTGCCCTTGAGGGAGGCCGGGTCGGTGCCGATGGTCACGCCTTTCTTGAATACCAGCGCGGTCGGGCCAGAGAACAGCTCGTTTGAGAAGTCGATGACTTTCTCACGTGCTGGCGTGACGGTCATGGAAGAGATCACGCCGTCGAACTTGTTGGCCTTGAGGCCGGGAATCATGCCGTCGAAGTCGCTTTCGACCCACTTGCACTTGACCTTCAGCTGCGCGCAGATCGCGTTACCCAGATCGATATCGAAACCCACCAGGCTGCCATCGGCGGCCTTGGATTCGAACGGTGCATAAGAGGGGTCGACGCCAAAGCGCAACTCCTTGTACTCCTTGGCCAGCGCAGAACCGGCAGCCACACACAAAGCCAATGCAGAAAGGGTGAGCAACGCTTTTTTCATTATTTTATTCCCTGGGGCCATCGAAAGCGCTTGTGACGCAAGAGCGCATGTACTGCTGGCACAATGTCTTATGCACACGCAGATACTTGTACAGACAAGCATATGCAATCACCCGGCCAATTCACGGATTGGGTGTTTGAGAAAGCGCGTGCAGGGCTCTAGGGTGGGCTTTACAGGCAGGTGCGCGCAGGGGGGGAGGTAGCCTGCGAAGCTGTTACCAAAGCCGGTTTTTACACACGACTGGGGTATGCGGTAACAAAATGTGAGATTGAGGACACCGATTTCCCCGGCTCAATCCTTGATGCGCCAGCGGCATCGACGGTCAGAACGACGGAGTGTCATCGCAGGCATTGAGTGGTCATGTGTGCGACGGGTTCGAACCGGGGGAGCATGAAGCTATTAGTTGGAAATATCGGCTTGTTTAATGGTGAGTGAGGAAATGTCGGCAATGTATTTGATAATGGCTGTATATGGACGAGCACAGCCAGTGTTAAGCTCCAGCTCCACCTGTAAGTTGACGAAGTGTGCGCCTTTATCTTTCTAAAAGTATTTTATAGGTCTCCTGCATGACTGAAGCAACAAATGTGCGCAACCAACTGAGTTAACATGGTAATAATCTAGAGCTACTTTGGAGTCTGGAAATTCATGGAAGGGCCAGGATCGGGTACGTGGTTATGCAACAATAATGAATATAATCCTGCAGATTAATGAATTGCTGCAGCGAAAGTATATAAATAAAAAAGTTGGCGGTCCTCCCCCGAATCAACCAGGCAAGGGCAGAAATCGAGCCCGGAACGCAAAGCATGGCCGACAGGTTGAAAGTGCCGGATTGAAATGGACGCGCGGTGTGAACTGATAAATTGTTCAGCACCTCCTTGAGTTACCTTTTCTAGGCTATGGTTAGTTGGGGTTGAGGTACTGATTGATGCCCGGGGGGGCGCCATCGACCACTTAATCAAAAGTGGTGTCTATCAAGGTTGATTTATGAACATCAGAACAGCGATCTTGCCTGCCTTTACGTTTTTTACCTTATGCTGCCAGCAGGCGTATGCGGGC